>NZ_WIWK01000001.1:0-140608 GCF_009600165.1 Pseudomonas sp. FSL R10-0399 | reverse complement strand
CCCGCTGGCTGCGCACGTCCGGCGCTTCGCCCGCGTGCCAGCCCCCCGTCCCGGCAGAGGCTACCTCGATGCGCTTAGCCAAACCGGCATCACGCAGCTTTTGGCGCAGCACGCCTTCTGCGGTGGGTGAGCGGCAAATATTGCCCAGACACACAAACAGGACGCGCATTAACCCTCCAGCAAACGCCGAACGCGCTCAAGGTCTTCAGGGGTATCAACACCGGCTGGCGGCGCCTCAAGCACATCACCGACGTGGATTCGCACGCCATGCCACAGGGCACGCAACTGCTCAAGACGCTCGGTATTCTCGAGCCAGCATGGGCCCCAGTTAACGAAGTCCTGAAGGAAACCGGCACGGTAGGCGTAGATGCCAATGTGGCGACGGTACGGCACACCGGCAGGCAATGCGTTGGGCTGTTGAGCGAATTCATCCCGTGCCCACGGCAAGGTGGCACGGCTGAACGTCAGGGCCAGGCCATTGATATCGCTGACCACCTTGACCACGTTGGGGTTGAACAGCTGCTCCACGTCTGCAATCGGCTCAGCCAGGGTCGAGATGCCCGCCTCGGCGTGGGCAGCCAGGTTCGCGGCCACTTGATCAATCAATGCGGGCGGGATCAACGGCTCGTCACCCTGGACGTTGACCACGATGGCATCGCTGGCCAGGCCCAACTGTGCGGCGACTTCGGCCAGGCGGTCAGTGCCGGACTCGTGGTCTGCGCGGGTCAAGACCACCTCGGCGCCAAACGCCTGGCAGGCCTCAACAATGCGCGCATCGTCGGTGGCGACTACCACACGCTGGGCACTGCTTTTGCAGGCTTGCTCCCAGACGTGCTGGACCATCGGCTTGCCTGCGATCATTTGCAGCGGCTTGCCTGGCAAACGCGTCGAGGCAAACCGCGACGGAATTACCACGGTAAAGATCGGGGTCATTTATCCAGGCGCTCGTCGGTGCTCAGGGTACGGGCTTCGGTTTCCAGCATGACCGGAATGCCATCGCGGATCGGGTAAGCCAGGCCGGCGCCCTTGCTGATCAGCTCGGTTTTGTCGGCGCTGAGTTTGAGCGGACCTTTGCACACTGGGCAAGCGAGGATATCGAGCAGTTTGGTGTCCATAGGAATTCCCGAAAAGTAAAAATGAGTTAGGGCAAAAGACGCTTTAGCTGTTGGTCAAACCAAAGGACAAAGGCCTCTGATGGAACCGCGTCGACCGCCAGATACCACCAGTCGGGTGACGCAAAGTCGCGGCATTTCACGGCGTCCTTTTCAGTCATGACCACGGGCAGCGGCGGCGTAAAATTCAAGACCTCGGCACTGTACGGCGCATGGTCAGCGAAAGCATGGGTGATTGGCCGCCAGTGTAGCGCTTCAAGGGTGGTGAAGAAACGCTGCGGGTTACCGATCCCGGCCACCGCATGCAGCGCTTGGCCAGCCGGGAAAAAGTCCAGCGCCTGACGCTCGCCGCTGCGCAGATTGATCAACGCCGTGGGCTGCAATTTAAAGGCAAAACCCGCCTGCGGATCGTGCTCGGCGCCGTTATACAGCACCGCGTCTACGCTCTGTAAACGCTCGGCGGGTTCGCGCAATGGCCCGGCGGGCAGGCAATGGCCGTTGCCCAGGCCTCTGGCATTGTCGATCAGCACCAACTCCAGATCCCGGGCCAGCCGGTAATGCTGCAAGCCGTCATCCGAGAGGATCAGATCAAGCGGTTCGCTGTCGAGCAAGGCTTTGACTGCACGGCTGCGGTCAGGGTCAATCATCAGCGGCACGCCGGTGCGCTGCACGATCAATAGCGGCTCATCACCGGCCTGCGCCGCAGGTTGCTGCGCGGTCACACGCCACGGCAGCTGTGGCGGCTTGGCACCATAGCCACGGCTGACCACGCCCACCCGCAGGCCATTGCGCTGGCAATGCTCAATCAACCACAGGATCAACGGCGTTTTGCCGGTGCCGCCCACAGTGATATTGCCGACCACCACCAGCGGCACCGGGGCGCGATAGATCTCGCCCTCGCCCGCCACAAACCGCGCGCGCTTGCGCTTAACCACACGGCGATACAGGCATTCCAGAGGGCTCAGTAATTTAAGCAGCGGGTGCCCGGTGTACCAGGCACGCAACAAGCGATCAGACAGGGCCATCAGGGGGTCGCCTGCGACTCAACGGTGGTCATGCGCAAATGGCTGAAGCCGAGCTTGCCAGCGGCATCCATCGCTGTGATCACGAACTGGTGCTGGGCCTTACCGTCAGCGCTGATCGACACCGGCAGGCTGGTGTCGCCGCCCGAGGCTGTACGCAGTGCGCCCATCAGGCTTGCCAGATCGTTTTTCGGCAGCAACTGGTTGTTGACCGAAAACACCCCGTCGGCGCTGATGGCGATGTCCAGCAACTTGGTGTTCTGATCTTCGGTCGGCGCGCCGCTGACCGACTCGGGCAGGTCGACGCGCAGTTGGGTCTCGCGGGTGAACGTGGTGGTGACCACAAAAAACAGCAGCAGGATAAACACCACGTCGATCAGCGACGCGAGGTTGATGTCGACCGTTTCCCGTGGCTTGCGGCGAAATTTCACGCTTTGCTCCCGACCATGTCGACTTCGCGGTCGCCCTGCACCACTTCAACCAGCTTGATCGCTTCCTGCTCCATGCCGACCACCAGCTCATCGACCCGGCGCTGCAGGAAACGGTGAAAGAACACCGACGGAATCCCCACCATCAAACCCGCAGCCGTGGTGATCAAGGCCTTGGAAATCCCGCCCGCGAGCACCGCCGCGTTGGTGGTCATGCCGGTGCCCATAAAAGCGCTGAAAATATCGATCATGCCCAACACCGTGCCCAACAGGCCCAGCAACGGCGCCATCGCAGCAATCGTGCCCAAGGCGTTGAGGTAGCGCTCAAGCTCGTGGATAACCCGGGCAGCGGCTTCTTCAATGCACTCTTTCATGATCTCGCGACCATGCTTGGAGTTGGCCAGGCCAGCCGCCAGAATTTCACCGAGCGGGGAGTCAGCGCGCAGTTGCTTGAGTTTTTCTTTGTCCAGCTGTTTGTCCTTGATCCAGACCCACACCTGCCCGAGCAAGTGCGGCGGGGTCACGCGGCTGGCGCGCAGGGTCCACAGGCGCTCGACAATAATGCCCAGCGCGGCAACAGAACTCAGAATGATCGGCAGCATCATCCAGCCGCCGGATTTGACCAGTTCCCACACAGTGACAATCCCCTCGAAAAAGTGCGCCACTTTACCACAAGGTCGACGTTAATCCCGCCAGAACCGCCGCTGCTCGCGCAGGCTTTCAGCCACCCCGAAGGTGCCCAGCCGAAAGCGTACGGCACCGTGTTCGGCACTGTCCCAGATCCCCATGCCCAGCGCCTTGTAGCGCGCCATCACCTGCGGGTGCGGATGCCCAAAGGTATTGCCATGCCCTCTGGAGATCAACACTGCCGAAGGTGACAGGTTTTTTAGAAAGACCATCGAGGACGAGGTGCGGCTACCGTGGTGCGGTGCCTGCAACCAGTGCGTGGGCACCGCCAGGGGGCTGTCGAGAAAAGCCCGCTCGGCGTCGATATTGATATCACCGGTCAACAGCAACCGTTCGTCGCTGGCTTCGATCTGCAACACGCACGAACGCTGATTACCGTCGGTCGCGCCGTCCCATTGCCACAACGCAAACTTCACCCCGTCCCATTCCCAGCGCTCACCGCTGTTACAAGGCCCGGCCTGAAGCTGTTCGGCCAATAGCGGTACATCACCGCTGACCACCCGTTTAACCTTCATGGCCCGCTGTACCGCCAGCGCACCGCCCGCGTGATCCGAATCGGCGTGGCTGATCAGCATCATGTCCAGCGTACCGATGCCCATCGCTTGCAGTGCCGGGACCACCACTCGCTCGCCCTGGTCAAGGTTGCGCACTTTTGGCCCTGCGTCGTACAACAACGTGTGATGGCGGGTTCGCACGATGATTGCCAGGCCTTGACCGACATCCAGTTGCAGCACCTCTGCCTGCCCCGGCGGGACAAACGTTCGCGGGGCAAACACCGCCAGCAGCACCAGCGGCCAGCCCAGTGGCCTCAGCACCATCCCGGCAGGCAGCAACAGCAGCAAGGCACCGAGCGCAGCCAGCAGCCAGACACTGATCGGCACGCTGGCAGGCAACCAGGGCGACAGCGTCCCGGCCAGCCCTGTGAGCCCCCAAATCAGGCCATTGAGCAAGCCGCCCGCCACCCACAGCAACCCTTCACCGACCCAGGGCACCGGCAGCAACACAGTGCCCAGCAACGCCGCAGGCAACACCAACAGGCTGATCCACGGCACCGCCACCAGATTGGCCAACGGGCCGGACAGGCTGATGGGCAGCCCGAGAATCCACAGCATCGGGAACAAACCAATCGCGATCAACCCTTGCGGGCGCAGCCATGCCGCTCGCCAACTCCATGGGCCCAAGCGTGAGCTAAAGGTAAAAATCAGCACCGCAACGGCGGCGAACGACAGCCAAAAACCTGCCATCAAGCTGGCCAGCGGTTCAATGATCAGCACCGCGTTGAGGGCAAGCAAAAAGGGCAGCCACACACCCAAGTGGCGAAACCGCAGGCGCCATATCAACACCAGCCCGAGCATGGCGCAGGCCCGCTGTACCGGCACCTCAAAACCGGCCAGCAAGCCGTAACCCAGCGCTCCGGCAAAAGCCAGGCCGCACGCCCAAGGCAACCACGGCAGCCGTCGTGGCCACAGACCGTAACGCGCCAACAAGGCCACCAGGCCATAAATCAGCCCGGCAAACAGGCCAATGTGCTGCCCCGAGATCACCAGCAAATGCACCGTGCCGGTCGCTTGCAGCAGCTTCCAGTCGTCAGTGCTTAACCCTGAACCATCGCCCATCACCAAGGCGGCCAGCCATGGCGCCCGGCCATTAGCCTCGGTTTGCAATAACTGCTGGCGCAAGCCGTCGCGCCAGGCATGCCGGGCGGGAGCCAATAACTGACCATCCTTGATGGTTCCGGTGGCGCCAATACGCTGGGCCAACAACCAGGCCTGATAATCGAAGCCCTGGGGGTTTAGCAGCCCTTTGGGCCGTTTGAGATTGACCGCCAACCGCCAACGCTCGCCGCTGTTGACCGGCGGCCCGCCGTACCAGTTCAAGCGCAAGGTAGAAGGCAATGTGGCGTGTCGCGAATAAGCATCACGCACTTCAAAACGCACCACCGCGTCGGACTGCTGAGGCAAACCGACCACCCGCCCCTCGACCCATAACGTGCGGCCATCCAGCGCAGGCGACAGCCGGTCATCAAGTGCCGACTGCCCTTGCACACAGGCCCAACTCAACCCAAGCAGAAAAAGCCCCGCCGGATAAACCCGCACCACCAACAGCAGCAGCCCCGCACCCAGCATCAACAGCACCCACTCAAGGGCGGGTATTGCCGGTAAAAAGCGCAGCACGATCAAGCCCGAAGCCAGCGCTAACAATCCCGAGTACATAACCTGATCCGCAGTAATTCCTGCCCTCGGATTAGCCGGGTTTTATCGTCGCATCCTAAAAAATTGTCACAAAGTCTGAAGAGTCGACCTGCAAAATGTGGGCATACTGCCTCCCTGTTCCAAGCGAGAAGCCCATGCCACGGCGTTCAATCAAACGTTTCATGCCAGATCCGGCGCGCATCAAGGAACACAAATCCTTACGGTTCTTGGGCTCACTGCTGCATGATCCCAACCTCTGGCACCTCAATCGTCACTCTGTCGCCCGGGCGATGGCGGTGGGTCTGTTTGCTGCTTTTATCCCCATGCCCTTTCAAATGCTCCTGGCCGCCTGCCTGGCGATCATGGTGCGCAGCAATATGCCGATTTCGGTCAGCCTGGTCTGGCTGACCAACCCGATCACCATGCCGCCAATTTTTTACTGCACCTATGTGCTGGGCGCATGGCTGATGGACGTTCCGGCCCGCAGCATGCCTGATGAACTCACGTGGGCGTGGATCAGCAGCCAGCTCTCGACCGTGTGGCAGCCGTTTTTATTGGGTTCGGTGGTGTGTGGAGTGGTACTGGGCGGGATGGGTTACTGCTTGACCATGGTGTATTGGCGCTGGTGGGTCAGCCGGCAGTGGAGGCGGCGCAAGCAACAGCGCAAGGCTTTGTAAAACGTGCCCTGCACCATTTTGTAGGAGCGAGCTTGCCTCGCGATCTTTTGATCTTGAAAAGATCGCGAGACAAGCTCGCTCCTACAGGTGTGAAAACTACTGGCGCATGCCGCGGCCGCTGACCAGTAGTTTGGCGCAGGCGAAGTACAACACCACGGTTGCGACGACCATAAAGGTCAGCGCAACGCTGATTTTGATGTCCGATACGCCGAGGATCCCGTAACGGAAGGCGTTGACCATGTGCAGCACCGGGTTGGCCAAGGACACGCTCTGCCAAAACGGTGGCAACAGGGTGATCGAGTAGAACACCCCGCCCAGGTAGGTCAGCGGCGTCAGCACAAACGTCGGGATGATTGAGATATCGTCGAAGTTGCGCGCAAATACGGCGTTGATAAAGCCCAACAACGAGAAAATCGTCGCGGTCAGCACCACCACCACAATGGTCAGGAGCAGGTGATGCACCTGCAAATGGGTGAAGAACAGAGACAGCAAGGTCACGATCAAGCCCACCATCAAGCCGCGCAAGATACCGCCCACGGTGAAGCCGATCAGAATGGTGTGGGGCGACACCGGCGACACCATCAGCTCTTCAATCGAGCGCTGGAACTTGGCACCAAAGAAGCTCGATACCACGTTGCCGTAGGAGTTGGTGATCACCGACATCATGATCAGACCCGGCACGATGTACTCCATATAGGTGAAACCACCCATATCACCGATTTGCCTACCGATCAGGTTGCCGAAGATGACAAAGTACAAAACCATGGTGATCGCTGGCGGCAGCAGGGTTTGCGGCCAGATGCGCATGAAACGGCGCACTTCACGATAAATAATGGTGTTCAACGCAACCAGGTTGGGACGCAGTTCAGAACTCATACGGCCACCTTTGCCAGGTTTTTCTCGACCAGCGACACAAACAACTCCTCAAGGCGGTTGGTTTTATTGCGCAGGCTCACCACTTCGATGTTTTGCGCGGCCAGTTGGGTGAACAAACCAGTAATGCCCACGGCTTTATCGACTTGTACTTCCAGGGTGGTGCCATCGAGCAACAGGCTCGGGTAACCGATGAGGTGCGGGGTAGACGCCAGCGGGTGCTTCAGGTCGAGAACAAAGGTCTCGACGTGCAGTTGCCCGAGCAACTGGCGCATGCTGGTGTTTTCGACAATGGTGCCGTGGTCGATGATGCCGATGTTGCGGCACAACTGCTCAGCCTCTTCCAGGTAATGGGTGGTGAGGATGATGGTGGTGCCCTGCTCGTTCAGCTCGGTGAGGAAGGTCCACATCGAGCGGCGCAGTTCGATGTCCACACCGGCAGTCGGTTCGTCGAGGATCAACAGGCGCGGCTCGTGCACCAGCGCCCGGGCGATCATCAGTCGACGCTTCATACCGCCCGACAACGAACGCGAAGGGGTGTCGCGCTTGTCCCAAAGCCCCAACTGCGTCAGGTACTTTTCGGCACGCTCCTTGGCGATTTTGGCCGGAATACCGTAGTACCCCGCCTGGGTCACGACGATGTCGAAGGTCTTTTCAAACTGGTTGAAGTTGAACTCTTGCGGCACCACCCCGATGCTGCGCTTGAGCGCCGCTGGGTTGCGGTCCAGGTCATGGCCGAAGACATTCACCGTGCCGCTGGTTTTGTTCACCAACGTGGAAAGAATGCCGATGGTCGTGGATTTGCCGGCACCGTTAGGGCCCAGCAAGGCGAAAAAGTCACCTTCAGCAACGTCCAGATCGATACCACTCAGGGCCTGGAAACCGTTGCCGTAGGTTTTGGTTAGCTGCCGTATGGACAGAGCGGAACTCATATCGGATTACGCACCAAGATGGGAATAAGAGGGATGACTCAATAAGGGCGAACTGTCTGTAAGACAAGTCCGACAAAGCCAATGAACAGGTGCCATGGTGCTTGGCCTTGTCGCACAAGTACAGTCGCCCGTATTAATAGTGGCTATTAAGTCAACGCAGTCATCACCGCATTACGGTAGGCCGGGCGCAGTTTGAGGCGCTCATACCAGGCCTCCAGGTGCGGCATTGACGGGCGTTCGATGGGCATTTCAAACCAGGCGTAAATGAACGATCCCAGCGGGATGTCGCCCATGCCGATTTCATCACCGGACAGGTAAGGCTTTTCGGCCAGCGCCTGGTCGGGAATAACCAACAGCTCGGCGCAGGTCTTGATCGAGGCGTTGATTTTCACCCAGTCCTGCTGCTCGGCCGGGGTGCGCAAAATCCCCCAGAACACATCGCGAAAAGCACCGGCAAACGACGAGGTGGTCCAGTCCATCCACTTGTCTGCCTGGGCACGAACACGGTTGTCGTCCTGATACCAGGACGTGTCCGAGCCGTATTCGGCGGACAGATAGCGCACGATCACGTTGGATTCCCACAACACAAACCCATCGTCTTCCAGCATCGGCACACGGCCATTGGGGTTCAGCGCCCGGTACTCAGGGCTGTCGACCACACCAAACGCACCGCCCGCCTCTGCACGCTCATACTCAAGCGCCAACTCTTCAATACACCACAACACTTTCCTGACATTCGACGAATTCTTGCGACCCCACACTTTCAGCATGATGAAACTCCTGATTGATAGACGCCGGGGCAGTCTACGCCGTGAAGCTGAACTGTGCCTCCCGCACAAGGTCACTATTGGACGACCTTGCTCAAGAGTTGCGACTAAGCTCACAAGGGTGCGCCCCCCTGGCTCCATGGAGGATTGGATATGCTGTTGTTGTGGATAGTGGTTTTGATCGTAGGCGTTGCCTGGCTGGCCCACCGGCGCGTCTCCCCGCTGACGGCGATTGCCGTGGTAGCGATTTACCTGCTGATCATGGACTTCTTCAGCCATGCGCCGATCTGGGTGCTGGTGCTCTTGTGGGTGTTGCTGGCAGCGCCAGCGGCCTTGCTGCTACTGCCTGACCTGCGCCGCAAACGCTTTACGGCGCCGCTGTTCAGCTGGTTCCAGAAAGTCCTGCCGCCCATGTCGCAAACCGAGCGTGATGCCATCGACGCTGGCACCGTGTGGTGGGATGGCCAACTGTTTAGCGGCCGCCCCGACTGGAACCAGTTGCTGGCCTACCCCAAAGCCCAACTGACCGAAGAAGAACAGGCGTTTATCGACGGCCCGACCGAAGAACTCTGTGCGATGGTCACTGACTGGCAGATCGGCCAGGCCATGGACTTGCCGCCTGAAGCCTGGGCGCACATCAAGGAACACGGTTTTTTCGCCCTGATCATCCCAAAATCGTTCGGCGGCAAAGGCTTCTCGGCCTACGCCCACTCGCAAGTCGCGATGAAACTCGCCACTCGCAGCGGCGATCTGGCCTCGACGGTGATGGTGCCCAACTCCCTCGGCCCGGCCGAACTGTTGCTGCACTACGGCACCGAAGAACAGCAAAACCATTATCTGCCGCGCCTGGCGCGTGGCGATGACATCCCGTGTTTTGCCCTCACCGGCCCGCTGGCGGGCTCCGACGCCGGGGCGATGCCCGATACCGGGATCATTTGCAAAGGCCAATGGCAAGGTGAAGAAGTCATCGGCCTGCGCCTGAACTGGGAAAAACGCTACATCACCCTCGGCCCTGTCGCCACCCTGCTCGGCCTGGCGTTCAAGGCCCATGACCCGGAGCACTTGCTGGGCGACAAGGAAGATCTGGGCATCAGCCTGGCGCTGATCCCCACCGACACCCCCGGCGTTGAAATCGGCCGTCGGCATTTGCCGCTGGGCGCCGCGTTCATGAACGGCCCCAACTCAGGCAAGGATGTGTTTATCCCCCTGAGCTACCTGATTGGTGGCCAGGAAATGCTCGGCAAAGGCTGGATGATGCTGATGAACTGCCTGTCGGTCGGGCGTTCGATTTCGCTGCCGGCGGTTGGCACCGGCGCCGCCAAGTTCACCAGTCTGGTGACCGGGCAATACGCCCAGGTGCGCGAGCAATTCAACGTGCCGCTGGCGGCCTTTGAAGGCATTCAAGAAGCCCTGGCGCGTATAGGCGGCAATGCCTGGCTGATGGACAGCGCCCGCATGCTCACCGCCAACGCGGTGGACCTCGGTGAAAAACCGTCGGTGCTCTCAGCGATTCTCAAGTACCACCTGACCGAGCGCGGCCGCGAGTGCATCAGCCATGCCATGGACGTGCACGGCGGCAAGGGCATCATCATGGGACCCAATAACTATTTGGGCCGTAACTGGCAGGGCGCGCCGATTTTCATCACCGTTGAAGGGGCCAATATCCTGTCGCGCAACCTGATGATCTTTGGCCAGGGCGCCATTCGCTGCCATCCGTTTGTGCTCAAGGAAATGGCCCTGGCCGGGCGTGAAGACCGCGAGCAGGCCCTGATCGAGTTTGACGGCCTGCTGCTCAAGCACATCGGTTTTGCCGTCAGCAACGTCGCCAGCACCCTGGTGTTGAACCTGGGCCTGGGGCGCTTCGAACACGCACCCGGCAACACCCTGAGCCAAGGCTACTTCCGCGCCTTGAACCGTCAGGCAGCGGCTTTTGCGATGCTCGCAGACCTGAGCATGATGCTGCTGGGCGGCGAGCTTAAGCGCCGCGAGCGTTTGTCTGCGCGCCTGGGTGACGTGCTGAGCCATATGTACCTGGCCTCGGCAGCGCTCAAGCGTTATCACGATCTGGACTCCCCCGAGCACCTAAACCCGCTGTTCAAGTGGGCCATGGAAGAAAGCCTCGGGCATTCGGAACGGGCGCTGGACGAGATCCTGAAAAACTTCCCGAGCCGACCGCTGGGCTTTCTGTTGCGCGGCGTGGTGTTCCCGTTTGGTCGTCGCCATACCGGGCATTCTGATGCGCTGGATGCTGAAGTCGCGGCAGTGCTGGGCCGGGCCAAAGGCGATCCGACACTCGAAGCGGTGCTTGCCGGCTGCTACCGCCCGCAATCTGCCGATGACGCGGTGGGCGCGTTGCAACATGCCGCGGATTTGCTCAAAGCCGCTCACCCGCTGCACAAAAAACTCCACGACGCGCTGAAAAGTGGCCAGTTCAAACAGGTACCCGGCGAGCCGTCCATCGATTCAGCGTTGCACGCGGGCATCTTGCAACCGGCCGAAGCCGAAACCCTGCGCGCCGCTGAAGCCGCACGGCGCAAGGTGATTGATGTGGATGACTTCGCCAAAGACGAACTCACCCACAGCGAAGGAAAGATTCGCTAGCAGGACAGCGGGCGCGCAGAGCTTTATACTCTCGCGCCCGTTTTGCTCTAGAGGACTCCACCATGGCCACTAATGACCTCAACCACAATCTCGCCCTGCTCGATATGCTGCGCAGCATCCTGGTTGCCGTCGGTGACGCCGAGCAAATCCCGGAAGAAAGCCATGAACTGTTTATTGAACGCTTCGACGAGATGAAAGCCGGTCTGTTGACCGATTTTGATGAAAGCCAATACCTGGGCCAGGACATTCTCTGCCAGGTGATCGAACGCTACCCGCAAATCGCCCACGTGGTGCCTCGCGACCTGTTGTGGTTCTTCGGCGGTTCCTGCTTCAACTTCCTCGCCGATGAAGAGCTGGACATGTATGAGGCGCTGGAAGAACGCCGCTTTGAAGCCGAAGAAAACGGCGAGCCGTTCGACTGGAATCAAGAAAAGCAGTTCATGGCGCTGCCGACCGACGCAGACAGCCCGCAGCACTGATTGGCGCACTGAATGCCAAGACCCGCCCGGTTAACCGCGCGGGTCTTTTTTTGGCCCCAGCGTCGGTTCTTGCGCCAGCCGCTCAACCAGAAAATCGATAAACACCCGCAGCTTGGGCGGCAGATAGCGCGTCGGGGTATGCAGCAGCCACACACCGCCGTGGTACGACGCAATAAAATTCCAGGCCGGTAGCACCTGCACAATCTCGCCCTGCTCCAGCGCCTGACGCGCCGTGAAGTAAGGCAAGCTGCCAATGCCGATGTGCTGCAACACCGCATCCAGCCGCACCCCCGTGTGGTTGGCCGCGTAACGCCCGGTGACCCCGACCGTCACGGTCTTGCTGCCTTGCTTGAATTTCCAGCGGGCATCCGCCGGGCTTTCGCCAAGGTAGATGCAACTGTGGTGGCGTAAATCCTCCGGCTGGCGGGGCGTGCCATGTTCCGCCAGGTAGGCAGGCGTGGCGCAGAGCAAATGCTCGATCAAAAACAACTGGCGGCCCACCAGGCCCGGCGGCGGCTGATCGGTGATGCGCATGCTCAAATCCACGTTGTCGTCGATCAGGTCGACGTGGCGGTCCTCCAGAATCAATTGCACATCGACCTTGGGATAACGCCGCAAAAACTCGGGCATGTGCGGATGAACCACGTAGCGCCCCACCGCCTTGGGCACGCTGACGCGAATCAGCCCTTCAGCCTCCTGGCTATAGCGACCGCTGAGGTCCATGACTGATTGCGCTGCCCCCACCACCTCCTGGCAACGCTTGAACACTTCCTCGCCCACATCACTCAGGCGCAGCTTGCGGGTGGTGCGCTGCAGCAGGCGGATCGCCAGGGCCTTTTCCAGTCGGGCGACACTGCGGCTGATGGCAGACGGCGAGGTGTCCAGCTGTCGCGCAGCCTCGGAAAAACTGCCGACCTCGACCACCCTCACGAAGACCACCATTTCAGCCAGTAATGACAGCGGTAGATTTATGCTCACAGCGCACAGGTCCATTGAAAATTGGAGGGATTATCACACCCAGGGGGCGTCCCTATACTTTAAACCTAATTGTTTCAGGACTCGCCACATGACCTCACGCCTGTTTTATACCGACGACACCCTCACAGCCGACGTCGACGTGCTCAGTTGCACCGCGCACGACGACGGCTTTGCCGTCATCCTCAAGGCCACGCCTTTTCATCCGCAGGGCGGCGGACAGCCTAGCGACACTGGCTGGATTGGCGCCAGTGAAGTGCTCAAGGTGCTCCAGGAGCACGACCGGATTGTGCATATCGTCCAGCAGGCCGTGCCGCTGGGTACGGCGCAGGCGCGCGTGGATGAGGCCCGCCGTGAGTTAAACAGCCGACTGCATTCGATGGGGCATTTGATTGGTGTGTGCGGCGAACGCGCAGGCTGGAAGCCGATCAAGGCCCACCACTGGCCGGGGGAATGCCGGGTCAGTTTTATGCCGGGTGAGAACGCTCAGCCGATACACGTCGAGCAGATTAAAGAACAGCTTGAGCAGTGGATCAGCGCTGACCTGCCACGGGTCATTCAGGTCAACGCCGACCAGCGCTTTATCGGCTTTGGCGAACTGCCGAGCTACCCGTGCGGCGGCACCCATGTCAGCTCGCTGAAGCAGCTACACGCCGCACCGACCTTGTCGATCAGTGAAAAGAAAGGCGTGCTTGCTGTTCGCTATCAATAACACTCTGTGGGAGCGGGCTTGCTCGCGATGATCGTTAACAATCACGCATATTTGCCTGGTAAATGAGGCGCTCTGAAGGCCATCGCGAGCAAGCCCGCTCCCACTTGGGTCGTGTCGCTCATAAGAGACATCACTCGATCTTCGCCCGCTGGCGCTGAACAAAGCGGTTCACGTAATCGTCCGCAGGCGTGTGCAGAATCTCTTGTGGCGTGCCCACCTGCACCAACTGCCCGTCCTTGAGAATGGCAATGCGGTTGCCGATACGCAGCGCTTCGTCCAGATCATGGGTGATAAAAACGATGGTTTTTTGCAGCGTGCGTTGCAGTTCCAGCAGTTGGTCCTGCATCTCGGCGCGGATCAGCGGGTCGAGGGCACTGAAGGCTTCGTCCATCAAAATGATGTCGGTGTCGGTCGCCAAGGCACGGGCCAACCCCACGCGCTGGCGCATGCCACCCGACAGCTGGTGGATAAACGCCTGCTCATAACCTTGCAAACCCACCACCGTGATCCAGTGCCGGGCGCGCTCGTTGCACTGCGCCGTGCTCTCTCCGCGCACCTTGAGGCCGTAGGCCACGTTTTCCAGCACGTTGCGATGCGGTAACAGGCCAAAACTCTGGAACACCATGCTGATTTTTTGCCGCCGAAACTGGCGCAAAGTCGGCATGTCGTATTCAAGGATGTTTTCACCCTCCACCAGAATCTGCCCGCTGGTCGGGTCGATCAGGCGGTTGAAGTGACGCACCAGCGTCGACTTGCCCGACCCGGACAAGCCCATGATGACGAACACTTCGCCCGCTTGAATCGACACCGACAAGTCGTTGATGCCCACCACGCTGCCGGTTTTGGCCAGCACGTCGGCTTTGCTCTGGCCCTCCTTGATCATGGCCAGGGCTTCTTTTTCGCGCTTGCCGAACACCTTGAAGACATTGCGCACTTCAATCTTGTTGATCACAGCCTCACTCATCTTTTGCCCCATGCCGTGGTCGGCCATAGGCCTGGGTTATGCGGTCGATGACCACAGCCAGAATCACAATGGCCAACCCGGCTTCCAGACCCTTGCCGACGTTGAGTGTCTGAATCCCCACCAGCACGTTTTCGCCCAAGCCACGGGCGCCAATCATTGACGCGATGACCACCATCGACAGCGCCATCATGGTGGTCTGATTGATTCCGGCCATGATGCTCGGCATGGCCAACGGCAATTGCACCCCGAACAATTGTTGCCACGGGTTGGCCCCGAAGGCATTGATCGCTTCCATCACTTCGTGGTCAACCTGGCGCAAACCCAGATCGGTCAGACGAATCAATGGCGGCACCGCGTAGATCACCGTGGCGAAAATGGCCGGGACCTTGCCCAGACCAAACAGCATCAACACCGGGATCAGGTACACGAAGCTGGGCATGGTTTGCATGATGTCCAGCAGCGGCATCAGCAACGTGCGCAAGCGGTTGCTACGCGCCGCCAAAATACCCAGCGGGATGCCCAGCAGCACGGAGATCACCGTGGCCACCATCACTAGCGCCAGGGTTTGCATCAGCTTGTCCCACAGCCCTACCGCGCCGACCAGAAACAACAACCCCACGATCAGCACGCTGCTGACCACTTTGCGCGTGGCGTGCCAGGCAATCACCCCGACGATCAGCAGCATCAGCCACCACGGGGTCAGGCGCAGCAGGTTTTCAAGGTTAACGATGGCCCACAGCAAGGTGTCGGAGATGTGTCGGAACACATCCCCGTAGTTGCTGACCAGCGCATCGACCCAGGTATTGACCCAGCCGGCGATGGAAAACGTCAGATTCTCAGGAAACATGCATGGCTCGTACTCAGTGAATTATTTGGCGTTAAGCGCCGCATCAACTTTTTGCGCCGCCTCGGCGGTCACCCAGCTGTGCCAGATCTGCGGCTGGTCGCGCAAAAACGCTTCGGCAGCCTGGCGCGGTTCGGTGCGTTTTTCACTCATGTCAGCCAGGGTTTTGTTCAGCAAATCGATCGGGAAATCGACCTTTTCATAGAACTCGACCAACTGCGGATACTGGGTTTTGAACGGGGTTGATACACCAATCGCCAGTTTTGCCGGCAATGAGCGCGTGCCCTTCGGGTTAGGGTTATTAGCGTCAGACAGGGTTTTCCAGGCCTCGGCATCAAAGGCCGGTTCGTCCAGCTTGATCAGCTTGTAGCGACCGATCAGCGGGGTGGGCGACCAGTAGTAGAACAGCACCGGTTTGCCGCGACGGATCAACGAAGCGACTTCAGCGTCCAGGGCGGCGCTGGAGCCGGTGCGGAAGTTCACGAAGTCTTTGTCCAGGCCATAGGCCTTGAGTTTCTGGCTGTTGACGATCTCGGAGGTCCAGCCCGTCGGGCTATTGAGGAAGCGCCCACGGCTTGGGTCTTCGGGGTCCCGGAACACGTCTTTGTAGCGCTTCAAGTCGTCCACCGACTTCAAGTCAGGGGCCAACGGTTTGATGCCCTTTTCCGCGTCGCCCTTGATCACGTATTCAGGCACCCACCAGCCTTCACTGGCGTTTTTGACGATGTCACCCAGCCCCGAGACTTTGCCCTCGGCTTCAGCTTTGATCCACGCGGGGCTGCGTCCGGCCCACTCTTCGCCGATCACCTGAATGTCGTTTTTAGCCAGCGCCGCCTCAAGGCTTACCGTGCTGCCTGGCAAGGTATCGGTCGCCTCGCCATAGCCCTTCTCGGTCAAAATGCGCAGCACCTCGGTGATAAAGCTGCCGCTTTCCCAAGTGATGTCACCAAAGTGAATCGGGGTGTTTTTGCTGTCAGCCAGGACCGGCTGGCTCAACAATCCAAGTGCCAGCAGCGAGCCACCGAGCCATTTTTTAAGGTTGTTCATACGGATTCTCTTGTCATGGATAGGGGCAAAACTATCGGCCGCACTGACTTCAGCGTAGCCGTTGGCGTCGCAGGGCGGTTAAAGCAAGACCTCATAACCTGCCGCGCTCGCTTCACGCTGGTAGCCAATAACGACCTGGTAGTCAGTTTCGCTGGCCGGTAATACTTCCTGTAAACCCAAGGTGGCACTTACCTGTGGCAACTGCTGCAAGGCAAGGTTCATTGCCTCGCGAATACGCTCAGCGCCCGCGCTGCCGGCACTGAGTGCGGTGATGTAAGGCAAATTGGGGCTAATGGCGGTGCGCGCGACAATGCGCAACCCGGCGACTTCGGCCGGGGCATAACGCGCCAGGTAGGCAAACGTGACGCTGTCGATGGAGGCCAGGTCTGCCCAGCCTTCGCGCACCCAGCGCAGGCTTTGTTGATGCGCGCCGCTGGTCGCCACCGAGGCAAAAAAACGCCCGTCTTGCTGCAAGGGCGTCAGCCGATGACGGAACAGGTTCATGCCACTGTTGGAATGCCGGTCATTGATCACCCCGCGGCTGCCCTTGAAATCCGCCAGTTCGACACGCGGGTCGGTTTCACGGCCGACAATCACGCTGCAATGGCGCCCGGCGCTGCTGTCGGGCCATTCATAACGCGGGCGGCCGACCACTTGCACCTGGCCTTGCAACTGAGTCAGCAGCGGGTAGCCGCAGGTTTGGGTCAGCAACAAATCGGGCGAGCGAAACAGCTCCAGCAACTCAATGCCCCCGGCGTCGCGGCGCGTGGCCTGCAACAGCTCAAGGATACGTGTCAGCCATTGTTCATTGGCCTCACGCACCTGCTCGGGGGCCACGTACATCAATAACTCTGCATAACCGCCTGACATACAGCGCTCCTGGTGACGTTAAACAAACGGGTGTTTGGGGCTATCAATGGCGTGCACCGCGTGCCGACGAATCAACTCGCCATAGCCGTGCACCACATAATGGCCGCTGCGCTGTTGCCATTGCTCACGCCGCGCCCGGTACACCCTGGGCATGTAGAACCAGGGCAAACGCGGCAAATCGTGGTGCACCAAGTGCAAGTTCAGATTCAGGAACAACCAGGTCCACGGCCAGCCGGCTTCATTGAGCACCGTACGCTGTTCGGGACGGGCTGCGGGGCGGTGCTCATAAAAAGAGCGAACCATGCCGACAGACAGCACCGGGACGGTGACCAAAAACACGTATTGCCAGACCGTCACGGCGCTGTAGCGGGCGATAAAGGCAAACATCAGCAGCGTGAAAAAGCCGTGGGTCAGCCACATCAGCCAGGCTTTGCGCTCGCCTTGGCGCAGGCGCTGAAGTTCTTCTTTGGCCATCCCGTACAACGCCAAAGGCGGGCCAACCAGCAAGCGGCCCGGCACGGTTTTGTTCAGCCAGAGCACAGCGCGAAACAACCTGGAACTGCGCTCCCAGCCTGACTGGCTGAGATAACGGCTTTCGGGATCGACGCCGGGAATGGTCAGGTCATGATCGTGGTGATGCTGCAAGTGGCTGTCGCGGTACAAGGTGTACGGGTACCACAGAGCAAAGGGCGCATAGCCCAGCACCTTATTCAGCCAATTGAAACGGGTGGGATGGCCATGCAACAGCTCGTGCTGAACTGACATCCACAGCACCACCACCGGGATCAACAGCACAATCGTCCACCCCGCGCCAAGCACCGGGCTGGCCAGCATCAAAGCAAACCAGGCGCTGGGCACCGCAATCAACAACAACCAGGTGGGCCATTGCGTACGACCGGTAAAAGTGTGAGCCAGGGCCTGAATGTCTTGTTGCTGAGCGCTGTCAAAATAATGCGACATCTGAAGGACTCAAAAAATAGGTTTGAATCCTTGTGTGGCGTGAGGCGCAAATATCTTGCAGATCATTTGGTTATGAGCTTAGAACCGTGGTGCCTCACCTCACACTGTAGGAGCGAGCTTGTCTCGCGATCTTTTGATCCTGGCGTTTTCGACCTGGTGGCAAACCTCAGGTTGCCCCGCTCAAAAGCCACAGCAGATCAAAAGATCGCGAGACAAGCTCGCTCCTACGGGTTGAAGTGTTCAGTCGGGCAGACGCCGACTGTTTAATTCAATTTCTGAGCGTTGTGCTTCTGCCGTGCGCGCAACTGGGTGGTGGTTTCGCCGCCTACGCCCCAGTTATCCGTTGAGACTTCGTCGATCACCACGTAGGTGGTCGACGGCGCCTTGTTCAGCACGCGCTCCAGCAACTCGGTCACCCCTTTAATGAGCAAGCGCTTTTGTTCGGCGCTTACCCCTTCATCGGTCACTTTGATATTGACGTATGGCATGTCGGTTTCCTCGTTGATTACCAGGTGCCGCCGGTGCTGCCACCGTCGACCGGGATGATGGCGCCGCTGACAAAGGTCGATGAGGTGAGGTAAAGCACCGCGTCAACGATGTCTTGCGGCGTACCGATGCGCCCGCTCGGCGACAGGGTTTTCAGGAAGTCGCGGGTCGGTTGGTCTGTACCGTGCATCGGGGTCGCGATAATGCCGGGCGCCACGCCGTTGACCTGCACCTGGGAGGCCGCCAATTCCAGCGCCAAACCACGCACGGCGCTGTTCAGGCCGCCCTTGATCAACACCGGCAACAAGGCCGGAACTTTGACGTTCGGTTGCAGAGCAATGGATGCGGTAATCGCAACGATTTGACCGCCACCGTTGGCCGTCATGTGCCGGGCTGCCGCCTGAGCCGGGTAGAAAAAGCCTTTGAGGTTGGTGTCGACAATCGACTCCAGTTGCGCCTCGGTGTAATCCGCCACGGGGCTTGGCACGAAGATCCCGGCGTTGCTGATCAAGATATCGACCTTGCCAAACGCTTCGATGGCGCGTTCAAACAAACGGGTGGCAGTGTTCGCCAAGGCGATATCGCCTTCTACCAACAAAAAGTTGGCCGGGTTGCCGAGCGAGTCAGCAGCCTCCTGCAAGCGGGCCAGGGTCCGCGCATTGCCCACCACATTAAAACCCAGGTCCAGATAAGCCTTGGCGATGGCCAGGCCAAGCCCGCTGGAGGCGCCGGTAACGATGACTGTTTTAGCTGAACTCATGATGCTTCTCCGCAGGTTCAAGGCGTATGCCTTACAGGTGGAGGCACTCTAGGCCAGGTTTTACACTTGAAAAATGAGGCCCATGGCATTTGAATAGATACCTCATGTAATCAATTGGCCGTGCCATGACCCGTCACTTCGATGATGTTCAACTGGGCAGTATTGAACTGTTTTGCCTGGCAGCCGAGACCGGCAGCTTCACGGCCGCGGCCAATCTGGCCGGGGTTACACCAGCGGCGGTGAGTCGTTCGGTGGCCCGCCTGGAGGAGCGCTTGGGGGTGCGTTTGTTTGTGCGCACCACACGCCAGATGCGCCTCACCGATAGCGGGCGGCTTTACTACCAGCAATGCCGTCAGGCGCTGACGCAACTGGTCGATGCCGAACGTGAAGTCACCGGCCAGCAAAGCCAGCCTTCCGGCTTGTTACGCATCAGTGTGCCCACGCCCTATGCTCACTACCGGTTGCTGCCGAAGTTGCCTGCGTTTCGTCGGCAGTTCCCTGACGTTCAAATCGATGTGCACATCAGCAACCGCAACATCGACTTTGCCGACGATGGTTTTGATCTGGCGATCAGAGGCAAGGCGCCGACCGATTCCGGGCTGATCGCCCGTACGCTGGAAGAGGCCGAACTGGTGGTGGTGGCAACTCCTGAGTACTTGCGCGAAGCGGGCACGCCCACCTCGCTGGAAGCACTGGCCAAACATGACTGCATTCAGTACCAACTGCCCAGCAGCGGGCGCAATTTGCCGTGGGCGTTTCAGCGGGACGGTCAGTGGGTTGAGCTGGAAACCTCAGGTAACTGCGCCTGTCTGGATGATTACCTGGGCGCAGTGACACTGGTCAAACACGGCGCAGGCCTGATGCAGACCTACCGTTTCACGGTGCAGCAGGCACTGGAGCGCGGCGAGCTGTGTGAAGTGTTGAGCGCCTTCGGCGGTGCCCGGCGCCCGTTTATCCTCTTGTACCCGCACGCGCGCCACGTGCCGCAACGCGTGCGGGCGTTTATCGACTTTATTACGCGTCAGTAACTCCACACCGTGGCAGCCCGATGGGTGTGATAGTCATAAAACCCCTGCAGCTCCCACGTATCGCCCTTGCGTTCAAATGCAGCGCGCCAGGCCCCCCTGCCACTGCCTGGATCCAACTGGGACATGTCATACCAGTAATAACCATTGATTCGCTTGCTGGTCACACGGCCCGCACGAATGTCATCCATGATGCTGGTCATTTTGATCCGGGCCGCTTCCGGGAAGCTGTCGTAAGTCATTTGCGCTTCAGCCAGCGCGCTTACGTTGATCGAAAACCTGTCTGTAGCAGGCCCTTCGGACACCGCAGGTGTAGTGGATGTTGTTGATGTAGCGGGTAACTTGCCTGTGACTTTATGCGTCGCCGTCTGTGTAACGGCCTGGATATCAAAGGGTTCTGTGTATTTGATCAGGCTTTGTGAGAAGTGATCAATGTCCTCGGCAGTGGCCACCATGATTTTTTGCTGCGTTTTGCCCTTGATCACAACAAAGTAAGGGATGCGTTTGTTTCTGACTTCAGTCAGCAAACCTGGCATGTTCCGCGCTTGCATTTCCTCTCTCAATAACGTGCGAGCGATTTTTCGATGATGCTCAACATTTTCTGGTACTGCGAGATAACGCTCCAGTGCAGCCACTGTTTCTGGCCCTTGCCCCGGGAACTGTGCTTGCAGCGCACTGACAATCTTCTGTCTCAATGAAAGGCTAAGGTCGTTGTAATCCTTGTTGATTTTGTCCAGTTCGCGCCTTTTTTTCCCGCGCAGAGGTGTAATGCCAATAAACACAGCACCTGTCGCGTTGTCCGGCATCACGGCTATGTTCATACCGGTCGTTTCGTAATAAGCATTTCTGTAGGGCAATGCCATATCGAATATTTTAATTTTTTGCAGATCGGAAAATTTCAAGCCCGGCACACTGGTTTCAAAGTCCCGCGTTGCCGAGTGGACCGCACTCCACACGTCCAGCTTGTACACCAGCGTATCGCTCGAGGCCTTGTATTCAGGTGGCAGCCGACGCTGGCGGTTCAGCAGCTTCATTAACGACCGGTAAGCCTCAATACCGCTCACCCGTGCATCAATGATGCTCTCATCCAGCACCCGCTGAGCCAGCACCTCCGGCATGGCTCCGATCACGTTTGCAGCCTCTCGCACCATGTCACCGGGCGGGTTGTAATGGTCTACCAGGTAGCCCTCAAGCAGTGCATTGTATTTTTTCTGTTGAGGCGTTTCCGGGGCTCTGAACAGACTCATCACCGGGCCGCCGCCCAATAAACGATTTGGATCCTCGGCTTGCCAACGGCCACTCTCCCAAACCACTTTGCGCCTGTTAGAAATATTCCTGGGGCTATAAACAAACCGCTCACCGTTCTGCACAGTGGTTTTGCAAAAGCCCCCGTCAAGCTTTAAATAGCCTTGCCCGTCTCGACCGCGATACAGATTCCGACCCTCCGGTAGAAGGCCGCTTCCATCAAACCCCTCCAGAAGAAAAGGCCGCAATGAGGCATCCACCATGCGAGGCAAAGTCGTCAGCGTCATATAACGCTTGCCTGCGTATTTTTTGCCACGCCTGCCCGATGCTCGACTCATGATGAGGTCTTCGCCAGCCTCTGCGACCACCTCCCCCATGGCACTGATAAAATCACTCAGCCATTGACTGCCACTGCCGCCTTCATCCTTGATGGACACCACCGCAGCACCGCCGATCATGGTCGGAATAATAGCCCGCCCCAGAAGCCCGCCGAGCCGGTTTACCTGAGGTATCGAGATCATGCCCAGCACCAGCACTAACCCTTTGCTGCGCCCGACTTGGGCCGCTTCGCTATCACGCTCGGCATGGGAAACCGTCAACACGTTGGCAGCATCTCGCGCATGAACAATGTGTGTTTCATACAAGGCTTCGAACAGGTCGATGTCCACGGCGGCAATCGCACCCTGAGCAGGAAAACCGAGGTTAGCCCGAAACTTGATGGGCGAAAAAATATCCAGCACAAACTGTTTAATCTTTTCACCCAAAGGACGGTCGGGCGCCTTCGACTCCAGGCTGGCAATCTGGTCAGCTTGCGCTGAAAGCGGTAATTTCGAGATCACCCACAGTGTCATTTCTGGTGTTGTGGTGAGGGCCGTCACCACAGCACTCATCAGATCTTCGAATGCTTCGCCATCGGCATCGCGAAACACCCGGGCATCCGGTGCCCCAGGCGTGTACAACGTGAGTGAGGGCCGGCCTTTAAGGTTCTTGACGCCAAACGCCACGATATCCCTTAGGGTGCTGCTCCCCCATTTAATCTGATAAACCACCACCTCTTGGCCATTGACCTTGCTACGTTCCTGAGGTTGGCGCCCATCAAGAGCGGCAAGCACCAGGTTCAACCGGGTATTGCTGGCGTCATGTTTGAGATCACCTGACAAGTGGGCGGCAAGTACCTCAACCCGCATCTGCTTGGCTTTGAGCGACATCCATAACGTCTGCGTACGGCGGGCTGCGCCAATAATCCATGAGTCAAGCATTACCCCGACATTGGCTGATTTCACCAGATCGCGTATGGCGTCAAAGTTCAGTGGGCCCTCCTCAACGTAATCACGCGCATTGCTCTCGTCCGGCGTCATATTGGAGATGGCCCATTGCGTCAGTGAACGCCGGTCAAAAATAATCCCCTTATGTTCTGAAAGTGCCACTCCTGACCCATACGCAGATGATCCAGAAGGTGCATGGGGATCTACGATGCGTTTCTCGATCGTCAGGAAAACCCGATCCGGGTCAGCCGGGGGATATTTTTCCTTGATCAATCGCTCAAGCTCAGTGCGCGTCCACGCCTGGATAGCCTCAGGTGTTGCCAGCGTTATCGGGTCTGATGGCAGAGACTGCGCATCCGTTACGGCTTGTTGCCAAGCCCTGCAAGCCTTCCACCATGCCACGCGATCCTTCCCGGTAGCGTGGCGGCTGCTGTGTAGCCAAGTATTCAACTGACTCAGTGATTGCTTGAGTTGCCGAGCATTCATCGGGACGGCAATATCCAGCCGGTCGCCAAGGTCTGCGGCCTCGTCCACACGCTGTATCCAGTCGTTAACCTGCTCCCCTTCATTTGGTCCGTCGAGCAGCGCTTGCAGCACATCAGTTTTTTGCGCCTGGCGCAGCGCCATGACTTGCTGGACCAAAAAGTTACCCGGCAACGGTCGATGCTTAATCTCGCCGATGGAATCGCCGCCTTCCTTCAAACTCGCCTTCAGTTGCGCCAGGCTGTAGAACACTTCCAGTGGCTCACCCAGACGCCAGAGCAGCGCTGCGCCCTGCTCAACGTCGTTATCTCGCGCGGTAAACACCACACAGTTGCGGACCGGCAAACTGACACGCCACCTTTGTGGGGCGTAGGCCAGTGTGTACACACCTGGCCGAACGGTTTCGAGCAGGCTTGCGCGTGCCTCTGCCTCGGGGACCGAGAGCGCGTAGTCGGTCACGGCATGGTGCAGCGGCTCTTGCAGCGCTCCGTCCAGCGTATGAAGATTGGCCTGCGTCATTAACTGATGGCTTAACTGATCTGCCAGCCATTCATTGACAGGGCGGTTCTGAGTGAAACTCGCGGCTTTGCTCCAGAAGTGTTCAAGGGCTTGTTCCCATTGGCGTTCGAATGACAACGGCCGGGTTTCTACCAATAACCGCTCGAATGCACTCTTGGCATCGTTGCTGTTCAGGGCAGCCGGTGCCTGCGTGGTGCCGCCGGTTTGATGAACAATTTCAATATTTTGCAGGTTGAGAAAGAGCTCGCCGGTACTCAAGCGGCCGGCAGCCGCCTGCCAGAACAGCACATCCAGGGGGACGCTGGAAATGATCGTGCGGCTAAACAGCGGTCCATCAGACACCCGTTCTGCTAGAGGGATGAGTGTTTCATGCACCGTGCGCACAGACACATCCTGCACCGCCACACTGTCCGCCAGCGCGGGGAACGTGGTTTTAAACCAGTTCTTCAAGTGCTGCGCAGCAACATCGGCAGGCCGTGGCAAAGCGTCATTCAACTCAATCATCTGCTGCTGCGAAGTCGTCAATTGACCCATCAAGGTCGCAACGTCCCGGGTGTTATCGACGCGCAGCAACGCGGCGGATGGCGGAAAGAAACGGTCTACCTTGTCGGCGCCCAGAAAGGCTTCCATGGAGTCCCTCAAGGAACGCGCATCGCCATAGGTAAAAAAGGCATCGCGAAAGGCCTGCCCTGTCTCTGCGTCAAACAGGCCTCGACGGCTGAATTGCTCAAACGCCTGGCTGGCCAACACACCGGACCATTTATACGAATAGCCTCGAGCCACATGGGGTGATGTCATCAACCCGTTGCTGTTGTAGGGGCTCACGTCATGTGGCCACTTCAAGTGCCCGACTTCCGTATTCAGGGCATCAAACACCTCATGTGGGCTGCGCCCATCGCCTTGGGTGCGATGAACCTCGATATCAAACAGCATGAGCAGCAATACATTGGCCGTGGCCCAACTGGTTTGGGTGTGTACAACGCGCGTTAACCGCTGAGCCGCATCAGCAGGCATTGCCTCTTGAGTCTGATAATGCGCCGACATCCAGACCAGAAACTCGTCGCTAAAGCACCACTGCTCCATGATCTGACTGGCAAATTCAATCGCGTCAGGGCTCATGCCTCCGATCCCGGAAATGTCCCGGTACCCTTGCCCCGTCAAGAGGTGCTGCAGACAATGGCCAAATTCATGCACCAGCCTGCGCAATTGCGTGTGGCTCAGTAAACAGGGCTGCTCACCGTCACCTTTTGCAAACCGGCCGGACAGCACAGCAACCGGTAAACGGGGTCGCCCTTCGGCCGTCATTCGGCGGTTGCGCAGCGTCAGCACTTCAACGGCCCCATCAGTCTCTTGGCGGCCATAAGGGTCAATAAACAAGTAGCCGAGGATTTGTTGATGTTCCATGACCTCGTAAAGGCGCACGTCCGGGTGCCAACGGTCGAACTGCGTCTGTTCAACCAGTTCAACGCCAAACAACCGCCGGGTAAATTGCACCAGACGCTCAATAACCGTCGGCAACGGGAAATAGACATTCAGCGCATCCTGGGACACGCCGTCGGCCTGGCGCAGTATTTGGGCAAGGTATTCATAATCCCAGGGTTCGAGCTGAGGAATGTCGTATTCCACCATCAGGGCCTCGAGTTGCGCTCTCTCGAGGGTAAACGTGGCGCGTTGTGATTCGAGTTCATGACGCAAAAAATTCATGACCTCGTCGGTCGACGACGCCATCTGCCCTTGCAAAGCCAATTGGGCAAAGTGCTCATGGCCCAGCAACTGTGCAATTTGATGGCGGTTGCTGAGCAGCCGCGTTAACACATCATCGTTGTTCAATTGTTCAGGTTGCGGGCCTAGCGCTGTGGCCAGGGTGTAACGGGCGATCCATACCTCCTCGCGCAAGGGCCGGTTCTGCGCGTACAGCATTACGTCGTGAAACACTTCGTCATCCAGTGTTAACCACCAGCCGGTCAGGTTTTTATGCTGCGCTGCGCTCGCCAGGCGCTGCTTTAACGGTGCCGCAAGGCCCGCTAGCAGCAACTCGTTTTCAATGTGTTTGCCCCAGGCTTGAGTGGCTTGCTGCACATGGGCACTGAACGTCTGTTCCAGCAGACGGGTTTGCTCCTTTAATTCACGCAGCCGCTCTTGGTGCACCGGACCGAGGTGAAGCCCGGCCTGGCGATATTCGAGCAGTATTTTTTCCAGTACCCGCTTGCGCGCACTGTTGAACAACGCTGCAATCGGGCTGTTGGCCAGGGCCTGGTATAACGCATACAGCGTGGTGTTTTGCGCGAGTTGCCCTTTGTATTGCGTCATCAGCCCCCCGCAGAGGGTGACTGCATCAGCCCACGCCTTATGGGTGTGTACAGTGCTGAGCACGTCAATCATTTGAATCGTTTCTTCGAGTTGGGCCTTTACCTCATCCATCGCCAGCACCAGATCGTCCCAGGTGGGGAATGAAGTCTGGCTGGCAATAATGCCAGCTACAGTTGTCTGGCTCTTAGCGATGATGTGTTCAACAGCGGGCACCAAATGCTCAGCGCGAATCATTGAAAACGACGGCAGCACTGAGGTGTTCAATAGAGGATTGGTATCGAGCATATGCTCTTCCTGAGTGGGTGGGCGGAGCCAACAACCTACTCAGGGAGAACAAAGGCAGGTGCTACATAGATAGGGCAAGACGCTTGGACCGTCCTGACCACTGCGTGAGTTTGTCGCCGTCCTTGGGTTGGCGGCGTTCCTCCAGCAAGGTTCTGGGCAAGGCAAAGCCTTCAAAGGTGCGCTGGGTGATGGGGTTGTTGGCTTTTTCGGCCACCACGCGGTAGCGCATCAATCCGTCGGCAATGGCGAAGGTCAGGTCGACGCTGGTGTCGGTACGGCCGTTGAGATGGCCTCGACTGAGCAGCCGAAATAACGACCACGGGCCGCGATAGCTCAGGCTCGCGGTATTGCCACTGCTGTTGACCAGGGTCAGTTGGCTGCCATTGGCATTGCCCAGGTCGTTGGGCCACACCAACCCTGTGCGCTGTGGCGCGCCGTGCTGGTAGGGGATCAACTGGCCGTCGACGCTGAGCAGGCTGCTCAGGCGCGTGGTGCTCAGGGCCAGCGGTTCGATGGTGAGTTGCACCGCCAAATGCCCGCGATGGTTGAAGAAGGTGTCGCGAATACGCTCGGCTTTTTTCAATTGTTCCAGCACGTCGCTGCGCACCAGGTAGCCGCCCAGGCTCTCGGAGTAGAGCACGTCGAGGTTGTCTTTGAGGAAGATGTCCAGGTACTGGTCATGGAACTGTTGCAACCGCCCTTGCGGCCCGAAAAAGGCTTCAAAGTCGTCCAGCGAAGCGTCTTCGCCCGTGGCTTTGAACGGGTAACGATCGGCCAGCCGATCACGATAGAAGCTGTAGATCTCGCTGTCCCAGCGCTTTTCCAGCTCGCGCAGGGCGGCTACCACCAGCACTTGCGAGGTCTGGTCCGCGAGTTTTTTGACCTGCTGGTTCATCGGTTCCGGCAGGCCTACAGCAACCCGTTGCAGGTTGGCAATCGGGTCGCTGCCGCTGAGCGAAAAGCGATTGAGCACAGTCTTCAACGCGGCCTTGCCGGGGTCCGGATTGTCGTGCACAGCCTTAGCATAGTCATGCACGGCACCAATGGCGCGCAGGGTCTCTTCATAGTAGGAAGGCCGCTCCCCCTGGGGGATGATCAATTGCGCCAAGCCGGTAAAGGCACGCCGAATACCCGCCGCCTGTTGTTGGCCCTCGGGCACTTTGTCCAGGCTGACCACCGCAGTGCCCTCAATCAACGGCACGGCCGGGTAGATCACGGTGTTGTCGCGCAGCGTTTCAAGCAAACGCCGTAACGGCGCGGCCGGGCCGGTGACCTGCTCCAGCACGGCAACCCCATGGCTCAGGTCACGAAAATCAGTGATCACAAACTGGTTAAGCGCCCGCCGCCAGCTGTCTACATAGTCAGCGCTGTACAGGGCACGAACCCGCTGGGTCAGGACCTTGCGGTCTTCTGGGGAGTAGTCCAGGCGTTGGCGCTCACCGAGCACCCACTGATCGATCATGGCCAGTTCAATAATGTCTTGCGTGCCGGGCTCAAAGTACTCTTTGAACCCCTTGGCGGTGAGCAATGGCGCCAACTGCAACTCACTGCCATCGGTGTCCGGGTTGACCACCAACGGGCGGTAAACAATATCGAAAGCCGGACCGATTTCGTTGCGCAAGTCCAGCGGGCGTTGCAAGCGCTCTTGGGCATCCTGTTTCAAGGTGCTGTACACCCGCTCTGCCATGGGTCGCTGGCGCAGTTGTTGTTGCACCTGGACGATCCGTTCGCGGTAGTGCGGCAAGTCCGTGTCGGCATATTTCAACGCGTAATTGAGATGGCGCATGAGGTCTGCCTGCAGTTGCCCCTGGCCCGGATACGCGCGCTGCCACTGTTTGGCAACCCAGTCTTCGACGATCTCCGGTCGGCGGTTCTGGCGGTCTTCGATCATGCGGTACACCCGCAACGCCACCAGTTGCTGATTGCTGCCCGCAGGCGCGATATTGATCGCCTCCAGAGCACTGCTGGCGATGGCGGGCAAAAAGCGCCTGGACAGCAAGTTCAAATAGGCTTCGTCAACCCGCGGGCCAATCGCCCGGCCCTGATACAGCCCCATATTGGACAGCAACGGCCAGGCCTCACGGTAATCGCCGTACACCGAGACGGCGTCACGGATCTGGTCCAGCGGCGCCAGCAAATTGCGCCCGGTGGCATCGAGGTTGGCGTCAATGTCCCCGGTGCTGAACTCCTGACTTCTGGCCAAAACGTTCGCGGCCTTGTCACGGTTGACGGTGAAGTAGTACTGCCACAAGCCCACCGCCAGCAAACAACCCAGCGAAGCCACGCCAAAACCTGCGATCAACAGTCGTTGCTTGTTGCGGGCGACTTTGATGTTGTCACCGGCCAGCCCCGCTTCGGGGTAAATCACTTGCTTGAACAGTTGCTGGGCAAAGTAGATGGCCTTGCCCTGCGCAGGCTTGACCTCGGCAGGCGGTGGCGGCAGGTGGTACGGCTGGCCCGCCTCTTTGACGAACGCATTGCTCAGGGTGCCCTGCTGGAAGACCGACGAAAAATACACGCCCCGGACCAGCGCCGGCGTGGTGAAGCGGTCGGTGCCGAGCATTTCATTCAAGAAGCCAAACAGCGCCGGGCGCAGCCCTGCCAACTGGCGCAGAAAACCCATCAGCCGGTCACGGTCCTCCAATGAGCGGGCGCCTCTGAGGCTGTCAAAAACCTGCTCGTTGAGACGCTCGACAAACGCGCTGTAATGCTCCGCCAATTCCGCCAGCCAAGCATCGAAATCGTCGACCGCGTCCAGGCTGAAGGTAAAGCCGAGCAAGTCTTCACGGCCCCGGCGCGACAGCTGAGAAAAGAACTCCTCAAAGCCCTCCAGCAGATCAAATTTGCTCAGCACCACATACACCGGCAGGCGTGTGCCCAAGTGCCGCGTCAATTCATACACCCGCGTGCGAAGCACGTTAGCGCGAGCCTTGCGCGCTTCGGGGCGCTGCATCAGCAAGGCTTGTACATCGATCACCAGCACCACCCCGTTAAGGGCGCGGCGGCTGCGATTGCGCCCCAGCCAGTCCAGCAGGTGCAGCCACAGGCGCGGGTGAGTGTCCCCAGGCAATACCGGCCTGAATTTACCTTTGGCCGCCACCGGTTCTTGCGCTTGCTCGGCGCGCTGTTCTTGCGTCAAGGGCTTCGGTTGCGTGAGCAACTCACCCGGCGGATCGATCAAGACGGCTTCGTCGCCGATCCACCAGTCGATGCCATACGCCAGTTTTTCTTCCGGCTGCGCGCGGGCCCCCGTCCTGTTGATATGGGACAGGGAAAAGCTCTGATTTGAACGGGTGACAAGGCTGGTCTTGCCCGCGCTTTCTTCGCCCAGCACCAGGTACCACGGCAATTGATAGAGCGAACGGCGACGCTCCATATTGTTCAATAAATGGCTCAGGCTTTGATCAAGTGAACGCTCCTGCGCCTCGACATAGGGCAGGCAGGGATCCAGCACAACCGTCGCTTCACGCGCGTGCTCGGCATTGAGCCTGAGCAAGCGTTGACGCACCCGCCAGGCCCAGAACAGCAGCGGCACGACCACCACCACAACACTGGCCGACACGCGCATCGCCAGCGCAGCCAAGGGTTGATGCTCGCGCCATGTCCAGTGCGGCCCCAGCCACCAGATGCCGATCAGCGCAAAGACCACGCCGAGGACAACCATCAGCCCCAGCGCCTGCTTGAAATGCCGCAGCACGGGCCAACCCCAGCGCTTGATGTAACTCCAGACCCTTTCCATAAACTGCTCCTACTCCTGAACGGCCTTGACCAACGCGGGGTTGCCAAGGTGCTGGGCCAACTTCTGATACAACTCGGGTTCCCACGCCTGGGCGCTGGTTTCGCGCATCACCCGGGCCACCCCGGCGTAAAGGTCATCGGCCAGCCAGGACAGGCCGCGGGCACCCAGCAAGTCAGCGGCGATCACCGTGGTGTGGCTGCGCTGGCGCGGGGCTTCATGGGCTGCGTGCAATGCCTGCAAACGCAGCAGCACCACCTCAACACCTTCGGTATTCAACTGAGTCACCAATTCGTCGCGCAGGCCCGCGTACTCAGGCACCGCACTGCTGGCGCCCTCGCGCTGATCGGCACCGCTGATCCAGGCCTGGGTTGACGCGTCGACGAAGGGCGTGCCGTCGCTGAAATTAAGCTCCAGCAAAGCCGGGAGCCGACACACCAGTCGCTCACAACAGCGGCGCACAGCCAAGGCCACGTCATCCATCGCCAGGCGCGAGGCCACCTGGGCCGCGAGGTAGCTGCCACGCAGCCAGTACGGCGAGGCCGCGACGCTTTTTTCAATGCGCAACAGCAAGGCGGGCTCAAGGGCATTGGCGCCCAGTGCTTCTTGATACGCGTCAACAATGTCTTGAGGCACCGCGCTTAATTCAGTGCGGCGGTCGCGGGTGATGGCCGGGGCGGCATGCAGGTGCGCCCACAAGCCAAAACGGCGCAGTTGATAGCCCACCGGGTCATAGAGGTCTTGTTGATTGAGTTGCTCGGCCATTGCCAGCAAGGCACGCCGTTGTTCACGTTCGCTGCCCACGGGCGGCGCGCTGGTGCGGGTAAACAAGGTCGGGTTCAGGACGCCGGAAGATGGGGCCTGGTTGGTCGACTCAGGCACCAGTGGCTCACTGTATTTGGCCAACTGACGTTGCAGTGCCTCAATCGGCGCCGAGTCGAGCTTGGCCGCGACTGCGCCGCGCGCAAGGTCGAGTAACGCCTGCTCCGCCGTGGCCTGATGCACCGGGGCAAAACTGCTGCGGTCCAGGCTCGACAGGGCTTGTCCCAACTCTTCAAGCAGGCGCTTGATCTGTTTGCGCTTGGCCAGATAGCCGGTCGGCCCGGGCTTGGGGTGGGCGCTGTCCCAATACAACTCGACGATACCCGCCAGCAAGCCCACGGCATCGGCCCAGCGCGCCCACTGCCGGGTGCGCAGCCACACCCCCTGCAAATGCCCGAGGATGCGCAAGTGCTTGCACTGTCTGGCCAAATACTGGCGGGACGCTTCATCGATATACGGCCAGTCGATGCTGGCTTCACGCAAGCCCCCGAGCTTGATCATTTCCTGATCAATTGCCTGATAGGTTTCGTCCTCGATATCGAAATACCCGGCGGGTTGTTCCGGTTCAATCGGCGCCAGCAACAGCGGGACAATATCGGCCGGTACCTCGATCACCAGCGGCATGCTTGACGCTCCTGCGCAATCAACGCGTCCAGGCCTTGCGCGTCAAACACCAGCCCATTCAGGGCTGCGTCCTGCGTGCTTTTCAGCTCCAGACGCTGGCTGCCCATGATCTGGCGCAACAGCGCAATGGTCGGTAACCCCCGACTGAACTCGACCACCAGCCCTGCTTCATCCATCACTTGCCATGTCGCGTTCGAGACCGGCTTGTCATCTGCAAACAGCTGGATACGGTGCTTGTTGCGCTTGCTTGGCTCATCGAGCACCAGTTGCAGGCGAGTGATTTTGGATTCGCAACTGATGGCCAAGGTAGGCCGGGGGGCAAACGCCCCCAGGGCCGGAGCAGAAATAACCACCCGTTGTGCTCGCTCGTCATCCAGCTCTGGCCAGTGGGATATCAAAAAGCGGAAGTCCCCGGGGCTGCGTCTGGCCTCATTGCGCTGCACCAGATCGACGATGGGCAACATTCGCCCCACATAAGTGATGGGTTGTGGCGCCATGCTGCGAATCGGCGTTCCGGCCGCCTGATCAAAGCATTCCAGACGCTTTAACGACGACACAACGGTCGTACAGTCTCGCGCTGCCGGCATGGCCAATGCCTGTTGCCCCGCCAGCACTAATAGAGAGGCGCCTAACGCCCATGCCCGCCCACTGCTTATTCGCATTTGCACCTCCTGTATGAATGATGGGCATGACATAACGCGCAAGATCCTTTCTCGCTGATAAAAAGTTCGACGTATAACGCCTTAATTGTCCGGAGCGTGGACTAACCGGCAATTAAGTAGCAAGTAAAACACTCCACAATTAACGTTATTAGTGCAATTAACAGACATATCCCTCAGCGACTTCCTGCAACTATGTAGGGCAAGTACTACCAAACTCATAATCGTAATTTCCTACAGAGAAAAGCCACACAACTAACGGCTTTGGCCGACATGACAGGCCTAGAGAAATCGGTTCCTAATAGGGCTACCTTCGAATGAAAAGGACTTTTCCCATGTCGAAAGCTCACGGTTCCGTAGCTCCAAAAGAACGCATTAACATCAAATACATTCCGGCCACAGGCGATCAACAGGCCGAAGTTGAATTGCCGTTAAAGTTACTGATAACCGGTGATTTTAAAGGCCACGGCGAAGAGTCCGCTCTTGAAGACCGACAACCCGTACGTATCGACAAAGACAACTTCAATGATGTACTGACCAAAGCCGAAGTGTCATTAGAAATGGCAGTGCCTTGCGTCTTGACCAACGATATCGAGAACGACTTGAGCATTAATTTGCAGTTCAAGTCGATTAACGATTTCGGCCCTGATGCCATCGCCCGCCAAGTGCCTGAAATGAACAAACTGCTGGAGTTACGCAACGCGCTGGTGGCGTTAAAAGGCCCGCTGGGCAATACCCCCGCCTTCCGCAAACAGTTGCAAAGCCTGCTGGCTGACGATGCTTCGCGCCAACGGCTTATTCGCGAACTGAACCTGACCCTGCCTGCCCCCAAGGATTCGCCTGACGCCTAGGCCCAAACGCCAAGCGTTACCTGCCTGTTCACTGCCCTGCGACTGCCGAAACCGAGCTCATAAAACGGAGTACCACCCATGCCGATGGAAAGTGCCAACGCCCAAATCCGGGTGACCGATGCCCCCACCTCGCTACTCGATCAACTGCTGGCCAACACCATGATGACCCCGGCCCAGGAAGGCTATGCGGTCGCCAGACAAGGCGTGGCCGCGTTCATCAGCGAGATATTGCAAAGCGGCCATCACGAACAGCCCGTGAACAAGTTCCGGGTTGATCAGATGATCAGCGAAATCGACCTTGCCTTGAGCAAGCAGATGGACGAAATCCTCCACCAGCCGCAGTTCCAGCAACTGGAATCGGCGTGGCGCGGGCTGAAACTGCTGGTGGATCGCACGGACTTTCGCGAGAACATCAAGCTCGACGTGCTGCATGTCACCAAAGAAGAAATGCTCGACGATTTCGACAACGCTGGCGATATCACCCGTAGCGGCCTCTACAAGCACGTGTACACCGCAGGCTACGGCCAGTTTGGTGGCGAACCCATCGCTGCCATGATCGGTAACTACACCTTCGGTCCTTCGTCACCGGACATCCGTTTGCTCAGCTATGTGGCCTCTGTAGGCGCCATGGCCCACGCACCGTTCGTCATGGCCGCCAGCCCCGAATTCTTCAATCTCAAAAGCTTCCAGGACCTGCCATCGATCAAGGAGGTCAACGACATCTTTGAAGGCCCCAGCCATACCAAATGGCGCAGCTTGCGCGAGATGGAAGACTCCAAATACATCGCCGCCACCCTGCCCAGCTTTTTGTTGCGCACGCCCTATGACGGCTTGGAAAACCCGGTGCGCAGCTTCAGTTACGACGAAGCCATCGACGGCCAGCATGACAACTACCTGTGGGGCAACACGGCCTTTTTGATGGCCACCCGACTCACCGACAGCTTCGCCCGTTACCGCTGGTGCCCGAACATCATCGGCCCGCAATCGGGGGGTGCGGTAGAGGATCTGCCGGTGCATTTGTATGAATCACTGGGCCAGTTGCAAGCCAAGATCCCCACCGAAGTGCTCATTTCTGACCGCAAGGAATATGAGCTGGCAGAAGCCGGTTTTATCCCGCTGACCATGCGCAAGGGCAGCGACAACGCGGCGTTTTTCTCGGCCAATTCCATTCAGAAACCCAAAGCCTTCCCCAAGACCCGCGAAGGTCAGGAGGCCCAGACCAACTACAAGCTCGGCACGCAATTGCCCTACCTGTTTATCGTCAACCGCCTGGCCCACTACATCAAAGTCCTGCAACGCGAGCAGATCGGCAGCTGGAAAGAACGCCAGGACATGGAGCGCGAACTCAACACCTGGCTCAAGCAGTACATCGCCGATCAGGACAACCCTTCAGCCGATGTGCGCAGCCGTCGCCCGTTGCGCGCGGCCCAGATTGATGTGCAGGACGTGGCTGGTAACCCGGGCTGGTATCAGGTGTCGTTGTCGATCCGCCCGCACTTCAAGTACATGGGCGCCAACTTCGAGATCTCACTGGTCGGTCGGCTGGACACCCAGTAATTGGGCCGCGCCAGCCTGTTCGAACGTCTGGAGCCTGACGCACCGCGCTACCGCCCGGGCACCGCGGACGAACAGGCCCGCCAGCGTATCGACGCGATCAAGCGCCATCTGGAGCACGTACTCAATGCCCGCCAGGGCTGCTCGCAAAGCAGCCCTGAACTGGGCCTGCGCGACTTCAATGGCGCAGCCCAGGGCAGCTCTGACTTGGTGATCGCTATCAGCGCCGACATACGCCGCTCAATCGAAGCATTCGAACCAAGGATCAAGGTCGTTGGCGTGCGCTATCAGCCCGACCCGGATTTACCGCTGGAGCTGAACTTTCGCCTCGATTGCCAGGTGCAGCTCAACCACAAGGACGAAAGGGTGCTGATCGACGTGGCCATGCACGGCCGCGACGGCTACACCCGCGTGAAATAAAGGGGGACGTCATGGGCTTGAAAGAACGCTTTGCCGAAGAGATGCGTTACTTGCGTGAGCTGGGCCGTGAGTTTGCCGAGGACAACCCGCAACTGGCGCAGTTTTTGGGTGACAAGGCCAACGACCCGGATGTGGAACGGCTGCTGGAAGGCTTTGCGTTTCTCACCGCCAAGCTCTGCATGAAGATTGACGATGACCTGCCGGAGTTGACGCATCCGCTGCTGCAAATGCTCTGGCCCAACTATTTGCGGCCATTGCCCAGTTGCACCATCGTGCGTTTCAAACCGCTGCCCGACGCCATCAGCCAGCGCCAGGTGCTGCCCAAAGGCACACCGCTGTTTGCCAAACCGGTGGACGGCATCAGTTGCGAATTTCGCACCTGCACCGAGGTCAGTCTGTACCCGCTGGCGGTCAAATGCGTGAGCGATGCCCACAGCCGCGAAGCCTCGGTGGTGCGCATCGACCTCAGCGTATTGACCCGGCAACCGCTGAACAGCCTGGGCTGCGATCAACTGGATTTTCACCTGGGCGGTGGCAACGCCACGGCGCAAACCCTGTACCTGTGGATCGCCCATTACCTCAAAAGCGTGACCCTGTACGTCAATGGCACCGCCTACGGGCTGAACCCCCAAGACATCGGCTTTCCGGGGTTTACCCCGCAAGAGGCGTTGCTGCCCTACCCGCGCAATGTCTTCGACGGCTATCGGATCTTGCAGGAATACTTCGTGTTCCCGCAGCGCTTTCACTTCTTTAGCCTGACCCGTCTGGGCAAAGCCTGGCCTGCCATCAGCACCGATGAGATTCGCTTCGAGTTCCAGTTCTCCCGGCCCATGCCCGGCGACATTCGTTTACAGACCCACGACCTGCACCTGTTCTGCGCCCCGGCGGTCAACCTGTTCAGTCACGATGCCGAACCCATTGCCCTGGACGGGCGCAGCCTGGAACAGCGGGTCATCCCCACCGGGCAGCGCCCTGACGCCTATGAGATTTTCAGTGTCGACCGCGTGGCCGGCTGGAGCGCCAGCGACAAAGAACACAAGGGCGACCCGCTGCGCACCTTTACGCCTTTTGAGTCTTTTCAGCATGAGATCGAACACGCCCAGGGCCGCACGGCGCTGTACTTTCGCACCCACATCGAAGAGTCCCATGGCCGCGAGGGGTTGCAGCAGCGCATTGCCTTTGTGCGCGGCGATGAACGCGACTACATCGGCGAGCATGAAACCGCGTCCATCGAACTGACCTGCAGCAACCGTGATTTACCCCAGGCGCTGGGCATTGATGACGTGTCGCTGTCGACCGAGACCACGCCGTCCTTTGCCACCTACACCAACCTGATCGCGCCCACCCGCTCGTATCGCCCGGTGCTGGACGCCAGCCTGCACTGGACGCTGATTTCCAACCTGTCACTGAACTACCTGTCACTGCTCTCGGCAGAGCCGCTCAAGGCGGTGATCCGCGCCTATGACTTTGCCGCCTTGCACGACCTGCAACAGACCCGCGCCACCCGCAAGCGCCTGGACGGGATTGGCGAAGCCGTCACCACGCCCATTGACTGGCTGATGAAGGGCCTGCCCGTGCGCGGCCTGCACACCCGCTTGAAGCTGGACCAGCAGGCGTTCCTCTGCGAGGGCGAGCTGTACCTGTTCGCCAGCGTGCTTTCGCACTTCTTCGCGCTCTACGCAAGCATCAACTCCTTCCACATGCTGGAAGTGATCAATACCACTAACAACGAGTGCTATGAATGGCCACTGTTGACTGGCAGACAACCCGTGATCTAGCCGACACGCTCCTGGCCGATGCGCGGAACTACTCGTTCCATCGTCTGCTGGAACACCTGCACGCGCTGCACGACGATGACCTGGAAGCCCAGCCTGCAAGCCGCGCCAGCCGTCGCCGGATTCGTTTGCAAAGCCACGCGGGCATGGGCTTTCCGGCCTCGGACCTGACCGTTGCCGAGCGTGTCGATGAAACGCTCGGCAACGAGCGCTACCGCGTGCAAACCACGTTTCTGGGCTTGCAGGGTGCCGACTCGCCGCTGCCCGGTTATTACCTGGACCGCCTGGCCTATGAGCAAGCGCAGGGCCGTGGCATTCGCCCCGAGTTCCTCGATTTTTTCAATCATCGCCTGCTGACCTTGCTGCACCACAGCTGGCGAAAATATCGCTACTACATCCGCTTCCAGGCAAACGCTCGCGACCGCTTCTCGCGCTATGTGTTTTCCCTGATTGGCCTCAATGACAACGACCTGCGCGGCGCGACACCGCTGCCCTGGGGGCGTCTGTTGAGCTTTGCCGGGTTGATTGCCAGCCGCAGCCGTGCGCCGTCAGTGGTGAGCGGGATTGTGGAGCATTGTTTTGATCTGCACGGCGTTTACATCCGTGAGTTTGAACCGCGCTCGGTGCCCTTGCTCAAGCGCCATCGCGTGGCCCTCGGCTCACTTAACTGTGTACTCGGGGAGAACTTCACCATCGGCGACCGTGCCCGCACACGCGCCAGCCAATTCACCCTGGTGATCCCCAACCTGTCGCAAAAGCGCTTCCGGGAGTTCCTGCCCAGCGGGGGCCAGTGTGCACGGCTGCGCCAGTTACTGGATTTTCTGGCGCGGGATGTACCGGCTTATTACGTGGAACTGGGCCTGCGCGAAGAAGACGTGCCGCCGTTCAACCTGCGCCGCGAAGGCGGGACTCACTTGGGCTGGACCAGTTTCATCGAGTGCCAGGCACAACGTCACCCCGCCGTGGTACGGATCAGGGGGCGCGCATGAACCTCACGTTGGTCATCAGCAACCCCGCGCAATTACTCCACGGTTGCCAGCCCACCCACCGTTTTGCCTTGCACGGCGGCAGCATCGGCAGTGTGGACTGCGACTGGCTGCTCAACGACCGCAGCCACAGCGTTCGCCCCCACCATTGCCAGATCCACTGGCTGGGCAATCGCGCCTGCGTCACCGATCACTGCGGCCACACCTATGCCAACGGCCATGCCCTGCCCTTGGGCCGTGGCACCACCGTGCAGTTGAACGAGGGGGATTTTTTACACATCGGCGACTACCAAATCGCCGTGCACCTGGATGCCCATGAGCTGACAGACGACCGTCGCCACCTGAGCCAGCGCTCGCTCAATGAACTGCTCACCGGCCGCCGGGATGGACTTGAAGACTGGAACGCCCACACGTTGCCTTTTCTGCCCCCGGCAGACACAAACACGCACATCTGCCACGAATTTGAGCAGTTGAGTCGCCCTCTGGACCCCGCCCGGGAGAGCGACCCGCTGCTGGCACTGGAGGCGATCACCGCAGCGCCGCCATTGCACGACGTGCTGGATTATGCAGCCCATGCCAGCGCTGACAAACCCCGCGTCGAGCGCGCAAAACCCCACCGCGCCGTGCACCTCGACAGCACGCACATGGGCGGCCATATCCGCTTCGCCCTGTTGCTGCTCGGCTGCCTGGCGTTGGTCGGTTGCACCCTGCTCGGCAAGATCGGCCAGGTGATCTGGACGCCGTCGATCCCGGTGGGCGGACCTGATGATCAACCCAGCCGCTACTCGTTGAGCCTGTATGCCAGCCACAGCGTCAATCAGCGCCTGATCATCCCCGGAGCCGGCCCCGCCGAAACGCCGATTCGTTCGCCCTATACCGTGAGCGTGGAGGCCGCCAGCCCGCAGGCGCTGACCGAGCAATTGCAGGCGCTGCTGGATCACGTTCACGAGACCGTCACGCCGCAGTCAGCGGGCCTGCCAGAGCCCGACACGGACACACAAATGTCTGTGGTTGAAGCCTCGCCCTTTGGCGACTACGACGCCCCCGGTGTCAGTTTGTCTACCCCGCAAGACGCTGAAGCGCCGCGCTCCATCGCCAGCCCCATCGGGTTCAAGGTGCTGCAACTGAGCGATGACAGCCTGCTGCGCAACGCCAGTCTCCAGACGCTGACGGATGACCTGAAAAAGACCTTGGGCAGCACCTGGATCCGCGCCGACGACTACCTGCTGCAGCCGGGCCAATTCAAATTTATCGACCCGCAGAGCCTGGACGAAGACACGCGTTTTATCGCGGTGATCGCCCACTACTACGACGCCGACAACGCCCAGTGGAAGCAGACCCTGCGCGTAGACCCCAAGGGCCATCAATACGCGCTGCTGGTGCAACTGGACGCCGCCAGCGTTGAGCTCAAAGGGGAAACCCGATGAATGCCTTTTCTCCCCCTTTCACGCAGAGAGCCCACTGATGAGTTCACGTCACCCGGTCATTTGGTACGAGGGGTTGTTCGTCAAACCCCAGCATTTCCAGCAACAGGCCCGCGCCGCCGAAGCGGCCGTGCAGCAACGCCTCAACAGCCTCAACGACGCGCTCTATGGTTTCAGCGAACTGGCGCTCAACAGCGAGTACCTGAGCTTTGGCAAGATCGCCCTGACCCGGGCACGCGGGATCATGCCCGACGGCAGCGTCTTTGATATTCCCACTGATCAGGCGCCACCCACCCCGCTGGAAATTACCCACAGCAGTGCGGCCAACCAGACCGTGTTCCTGACGCTGCCGCTCAAGTCGGCTCAGGCCCTGGAGATACGCTGGCCCGAAGGCTATGCCAATAGCCGTTACCTGGCCCAGCAGGTGGATGTGCGTGACACCCACAGCGAAGTCGGCGATGTGACCACGATGAATGTGGCCGTGCCCAACCTCAAGCTGATGCTTGAGGACGAAGACCGCAGCGCCTTCACCTGCATTGCCGTGGGCAAGATCCTCGATAAACGCCCGGACGGCAGCCTGGTGATGGACGAGCATTTTTACCCCACTTGTGTGTCCTTGCAGGCCGTACCGGTGCTGCAACGCTACCTCGGTGAAGTGGCCGGGCAGATCCGCGAGCGGGCCAAAAACCTGGCTGAACGCATCGGCTCGTCGGGGCAATCGGGGGTGGCCGATGTCACCGATTTCAACCTGCTGCAAACCCTCAACCGGATGTACCCGCTGTTCCAGCACCTGGCCCGGCAACGCCATGTCCACCCCGAGCGGCTGTACATCACCTTCGCCCAGGCCTGCGGCGAACTGGTGACCTTTACCGACGAGGGCCGCCTGCCCCAGGAGTACCCGGCCTACCAGCACGACAACTTGCGGGCCTGCTTCAAACCGCTGGAGCACACCTTGCGCCGGGCGCTGGGGACCGTCTTGCAGCCACGCGCCGTGTCGCTGCCCATCGTCGCCCAGGAATTCGGCGTGCTCACTGCGCTGCTGGGCGACAAACGCCTGCTGGACTCTGCCGAGTTCATCCTCGCGGTACGCGCCAATCTGCCGCTGGAAACCCTGCGCGAGCAGTTGCCCAAACAGATAAAGATCAGCGCCACCGAAGCCTTGGGCGAACTGGTCAGTTTGCAGTTACCGGGCATTGCCCTGATCCCGCTGCCCGTGGCGCCGCGCCATCTGCCGTTCCATTCCGGCTTCAGCTACTTCGAACTCGACCGTCATCACCCTGGCTGGCAGAGCCTGAGCACGGGCAGCGGGTTTGGCTTCCATGTCGCCGGCGACTTCCCCGAACTGGAACTGCAGTTCTGGGCGATCAGGAGTGAAAAAAATGAGTGAAGACACCACGTCAGCACCCTCCATCAAGGACCTTCAGGGCGCGATCACCTCCGACGAGACGGTGATCACAGAGCAGACGCAAACGTACCTGGCCGACCCTGAATTCGAGTTGCGCGGTCTGGCCTGGAATCCGTTGTGCGACCCGGCCATGCCCCTGATCGGCCTGCTGATTCGCCTGCGCCACCTGGACCGGCATGCCGATATCAACGCGCTGTACCGCGACCTGCATAACCAGATCAGCACGATCATGGAAGAGCTCAACTCGCTGGACTATGACCCCGGCGCCCTCAAGGCATATTCCTACAGCCTGTGCCTGCTGGTGGACGAAGTGGTGATGAGTACGCCGTGGGGCAGGTGTTCAAACTGGAGTACGCGCTCGCTGCTCAGCGTGTTTCATCATGAATCCTGGGGTGGCGAGAAGTTCTTCACCCTGCTCGCCCGCATGGCCACCGACGCCGCCAAATACCAGCATGTGCTGGAGTTCATGTACCTGTGCCTGTGCACGGGCCTCAAGGGCAAACACGGCAACGTGCCCCGAGGCGATGACGAACTGCAACGGATCATCAATCACCTGCACGGCCTCTTGCGCCCGCTGCGCGGCGAGACGCCCAAACGCCTGACCGAGCCCCTGACCCACGTCGCCCCGCGTAACTACCGCATCAAACGCGCGTGGCCGTTGTGGACACCTTGGGCCATGGCGGGTGCGGTGCTGGTCGTGGCGTACACGGTGTACGCCGTGCGTTTGCACGGCATCACCCAGCAAGTGCTGGTTTCCCTCGACCGGATTCTCACGCTGTAGCCGATTTTCAGCGCGCCCGCATCGGGCGCCTGCAAACCCTTGGCCCTTGCCGGGCCATAAACCCATGCCGTCACACCGACGGTAGCAACCCCATCGGGTTGTTCTATTGATCGTTACAAGGAGTTTGTCATGCCAACACCTGCCTACATCAGCATCCACGGCCAGACCCAGGGCCACATCACCAAAGGCGCGTTTACCGGCGACTCGGTGGGCAACGTGTATGTGGAAGGCCATGAGGACGAAATTCTGGCCCAGGAAGTCGACCACCTGATCAGCACCCCCACCGACCCGCAAAGCGGCCAGCCTTCGGGGCAACGGGTACACAAACCGCTGATCTTCACCAGTGCCTTGAGCAAGGCCTCGCCCATGCTCTACCAGGCGCTGGCCACCGGCGAAATGCTGCCCACCGTTGAGGTCAAGTGGTTCCGTACCTCCACCGATGGCAAACAGGAGCACTTCTTCACCACCAAGCTGGAAGACGCCACCGTCGTCGAAATACACACCCTGCTGCCTCACGCCCAGGACAGCGATAACGCCAACTACACCCAACTGATCAAGACCAGCCTGGCCTACCGCAAGGTCAGTTGGAGCCACGTGGTTGCAGGGACCGAAGCCTCAGACGACTGGCGCAAGCCGGTTTAACCCACCGCTGTTTCTGCCCGCTCTGGCAGGCAGTTTTATGTGTTCGCCAGCGCACGCCCCGTCGCCATGACGGGGCGTGCGGTAGCGTGCCTCAGGAGCGCCCATGCCCCGTCAAAGCGATCTGCGTTTTACCTTCGAGCCCCTGCAAGGCGATGCCTTTGAGGTGGTCGAGTTCAAGCTCGAAGAAGGCTTGTCGCAACCCTTCAAATTAACCCTGGACCTGGTCAGCCACGACCCGGCAGTGGACTTTAATCGTGTCCTTGATTTGGGCGCGCTGTTCACGGTCTGGCGCGGCGAAACGCCGGTGCGCTATGTCCATGGTCTGGTCAGTCTGTTCCGTCAGGGCGACACCGGTTTTCGCCGTACCCGCTACCACGCGGTGATCGAACCGACCTTGGCCCGCGCGGGCCTGCGCTCCAACTGGCGGATGTTTCAGTACAAAACCGTACCCGAGATCATCACCCTGGTGCTCAAGGGGCAACGCATCACCGACCTGGAAAAACAGATCTGTTTCGATCACCAGACCCGCGAATACTGCGTGCAGGCGGGTGAAACCGATCTCGACTTTATTGCCCGCCTCGCCGCTGAAGAAGGCCTCCTTTACACCTTCGAACACCGCACCGATGGCCACACCTTGATCCTCACCGATCGTGTTGGCGGCCTTGGCACCATCGGCACCCACAAAGACTGCCCGGTGCTTTACCAGCCCATGGGCGGCGGCGATTCGGCAGAGCCTGCCCTGCATCGCTTCAGCTACACCGAGCAGGTGCGCACTTCTCGGCAAGTCCAGCGCGATTACACCTTTACCCACCCGCGCTACAACCAGCAACACACCGCCGATGGCGGCCTGGCCCTGAAAAACCAGCACAAGGACTACGAGCGCTACGACTACCCCGGCCGCTATAAACGCGATGCGGCGGGTAAACCTTTTACCAAAACCCGCCTCCACGCCTTGCGCAGCGACGCGCGCATGGCCGAACTCGAAGGCGACGACGCCCGCTTGCAACCCGGTCTGGCCTTCGACCTCAGCGAACACCCGCGCCCGGATTTCAACGACCGCTGGCGCAGCATCGCCCTTGAACACACCGGCAAACAGCACAGCAGCCTGCAAGAAGAAGCCGGCGGCAGCGACTACAGCAGCACCTACCATTTAAAGGCCAGCGCCATCCGCTGGGACGCCGAGTGGAAAGCCCCGTTGCAGCCCAAACCCTGCATCGATGGCCCGCACACCGCCACCGTGGTCGGCCCGCCGGGGGAAGAGATCTACTGCGACGAATGGGGCCGGGTCAAAGTCAGCTTCCCGTGGGACCGAGACAGCCAGGAAAACGACCACAGCTCCTGCTGGATCCGCGTCACCCAAGGCTGGGCGGGCACCTTATGGGGCGCCATGGCCGTGCCGCGCATCGGCCAGGAACTGATCATCAGCTACCTCGACGGCGACCCCGACCAACCCATCGCCACCGGCAGAGCCTACCGCCAGGCCAACCTGCCGCCCTACGAACTGCCCAAACACAAAACCCGCATGACCATCAAAAGCCGCACCCACAAAGGCACGGGCTTTAACGAACTGCGTTTTGAAGACGAGGTGGGCCAGCAAGAGGTTTACATCCATGCCGAGCGGGACAAGAACGTTTACATCAAGCATGACAACACGACGTTTGTGGGCAATGACAGGAAGGAGGAAGTAGGCAATGACGAACACCTCTGCATTGCACATGACCAGTCCAATGAGATCGGACGAGACCGCTCGCTTTCCATCGGGCGTAACCATGATGTCAGCATCGGCAAAGACCTTTGGCAGCAGGTCGGCAATGATCGCTACGACTCCACCACCGCTAATCACCAAAGCGAAGTCGGTGGCCACAGCCAAAGCACGATCAAAGGCCAGCATCGTTTGACCGCAGGCCAAGGCATGCATCAAGCCACCACGGTCTATCAACTGCAGGCCAGTGAACGCGTGGTGTTCCAGGGCCCCGGCGGCAGTATCACGCTAGATGCACAGGGCATTCATCTCAATGGCGTTGCAATCACCCTGCAGGGCCCGGTGACGGCTAAAGCAGCGGGTGAAGGTAATGCCCTGGCGCTGACGTTGCTGCCCGATACAGGCCAGACCTGCGTGGAGAAAAACCGATGACCCCGGCCACTGTTCAGGCATTCGTCGCACAACACCATGCGCCCGACGACACGCTGTACTTGCTGCTCGATCTGTCGGCCGACTGCGCCTCGGACGACCCGTTGCACATTGAGGCGTTGCATCAAACCCTCGGCCGGGAAGCCATTACGCCCCTGCTGCGTCCCGATTTGATGCATACGCCATTAGCTTGCCCCGTGCTCGTGACTCTGGCCGAGCCGGGCAGGTCGCCCTCACAACAGCTGTTGGCACTCTCGGCTCTGCGCGCAAAAGATGATTTTTTCCGCCACAAACGCTATGTGTGTGGCTGGCTCAGCAGTGGCGCCAATGCACAGACCGTCAGCGCCCACGTCATCGCTCTGGGCCAACTGACGCAGGGGCAGACACGCACGTATTTCCCGGTGCATGAACCCCTTCGCCTGGAGTTGCTCGTCGCCACTTACCGTCGTAATGAACCGGGGCCGTGGTGGCCAGTTCGACACTGGCTGCTGCCCACTAGCAGCGGCGACAGCGGTATGCTGACAGGCATCCCCGATCAGGGTTCTGCTCCCGACGAGCGCGCTTACGCCATACAGCAGGATGTGCCCATGGTGTCTGCACTGCTGAGCAGTTGGCGGCGGGCGCTGCAAGTGCCACTCACCTATGCACCTGATCGCTGGAACGGCCCTACAGCACTCCCGCCGCTAGCCGCTGCAAAGGCTTACATGCAAATCCGCCAAGCCCGCACGCTGGGGCTCGCACAACAACCCGACCTCCTGACACTGGCCTTGTTCCACCTGATGCTGCACCCGCGTCTGCATGAGCATGCCGGCGTTCGCAGCGTGATCAAGCAGGCTGTCCAAGAACAGCGACCGCTCAGCACCTTGTTTGCTCTCTTCAACGACAGCGCCTGGAGGCAGGCTGTGGAGGATTTATTCTATGCCGGAGCTTGTCCATGACTGTGGGTACACAACTCAACATCGCCATCAGCGAAACGGCCGTTTCAACGGACCGTTGCAGGGCCTGTCAACGTAAGGGCCTGCCCATTCTGCCGTTGCGCCACGCCCTCGTGCCGCGCTCACGGGATGAACAAACCCGACCCGATACCGTACAAACTGATACGCGCATGGGGTTGCGCACCTTGCGTGCGGGCTACCTCTACGTGCTGCTGGATCGTTCGATCTGGCAGGCTTATCAGGTGACGCCGGACGGCTATTTGCGCCAGTTCAACCCCTACGAGCCCGCGCCCGCCAACGAGGCTTCTCTGTCCGATGCATGCGTCAGCGCCCATCACGATGGCCCGGCATCGTTCCTCAACATAGACACCGACAAACACGCCACCGCCTGGCTGGCCTTTGCCAGCGACCCTTGGCCTGCCAGCGTGCTGGACGGTTACAAAGCCGGTCGCGCTCCAGAGCGCTTTCAAAAGCTCGACCTCGCCAGCGCACGCGACAATCCGGCCAGCGTCGGCCTGGCCATGAACACTGAAAACCTGCAGGTGGACAAGCAGGTCTACGAGTACCAAGCGCATAAAACCGAAGCCTCATCCGCAGTCCTAACACTTAACCCTCCGGTAAAAGACTGGCGCTTCTACGAGCACTCACAACAAGCGCACACGCCGTATTTTGATAGCGTGCACGGGTTCTGCAGCCGGGCCCATCGTGTGGGCGCGCTGAAGGGCTTTGTGATTAGCGCCATCGCGACCCATAAACTCCAGCAAGGCGTACTGGCCTTTGTGCTGGATGACACCATCGGTCTGGTGCAGGAATACAACGGCCTGCGTAACGGCTGGATCGAGACCCGACAACAGTGGATGAGCGAGCCAGAGCGGGCCTACAAATACCAGACCTCTCAGCTGTTGCTGGCTATCCGCGTCGTAAACCGTGAAACCGCTGACAATCAGACACCGCCAGCGATTGATCCTGTCAGTGGCGATGGCCCACCGGACTTTTCCAGCCCCGAGGTGCAACGCGAACGACTCGTACGGCAAAGAACCCTGAGCGCCGATGAGGCGCTGGAAGAGCGTTACGACGAACAAGCCCGCGCGCTGTTTCAGCGACTTTATGAAGAGGCGTTGGCGAACTACCAGCGCTATATCGATCAGAGCGCACACGCCTACGTTGCCGCCTGCCGCTCACAGCAGTTTGTACGAATCGAGCAACATGACTACGACGGGGCCAACCGCCCGTCAGGGCTGGCCTACTGCCAAACCATGGCACGCTGCCTGGAGGGCGGCATCAGCGAGGCGCCGCCCCCGCAAGACAAAGACTCGCACACCCAAAACCCTCCTGCAGACACCGGCCCCACGGCATCACTGTGGAGCGATTGGCTAAACAATCCGCAAAGCCCGGTCTATCGCGCCCTGTTAGTCCGTGACAAAAAACTGCTGGCAGACTTGCTGCCCAGCTTTAACGCTGAGACAGATGAGAGTGAGTGGAACGACACTGAAAAACTCTATTCCACGATTGTCGCGCTCATCGGCAGCGACGAGTTCAAACACTCTGTTCGCCCTCATCTGCAACTGGCCATGGCGCAACTTCTGGGGGCTCTCAACAGCGCGGCGGCCCGCTTGCAACCGGCGCTCAGCCCGGCTGTGGCGCGTGTTGTGTCGCGTCTTAACAGTGCCGTGCAACTGCTCTATAACGGCGTGCATCTGACCCAGCTCAAAGTGACGATGACTCTGGGTCAGTACTACGCCCTGCAATCCGAATACCTGCGCAGCCTGCAACAAAAAGCCGCTGATGCCATCGACCGCACCTGGGACAGCGCGAAAGACAAATTGGGAGAGATCGACCATGAGGCCCGCCAAGCGCGCAAACAGGTACGCCCGATCATCCAGAACGGCCTGCTCAGCCTGGCGGTATTGCACCCCAAAATAGCTGACCATGCCGTGACCATCAGCGTTTGGGTCGAAGGTAAAGTCACCGAACTGCAAGACAGCCTGATGCGCCAGGCCAACCTGGGCGTGGATCATCTGGGCCGAAGCGCGCACGCCTTGCTGGTGAACGTCACCGTCGGTTTTGGCACCCTCGACCCGCAAACGCGCAAGCTGCTGCAAGGCCTCAAAGTATCAACCCAACAAGCGGCGCACTGGGTACGCACCGGATTTACCGGGCTGCGCGGTGTCGCCACCAGCAGCGAACTGCTGCTGGCCATTGGCGGGCTCTACTTGGTCAGCGACTCATTGAAGAAGAACATTGAAGAAGCGGAAAAGGCCATTGGGGATAAATCCGATGAGGCCAGGTTGGCGCTGTTTGGGAGTAGCTTGGGGGTGTTGGGTGGCGGGATTGAAGTCGTAGGCATTGCACTGGAAAAAGGAGCGGAGCAGGCGCAAAAGATCGGCGGATTATCTGCCCGGGCATCCGCAGCCGCCAAAGCAACGGCACACGCTGGCAACATTGTTATAAGGGTTGGGGGCAGTATTAGTGCTGTGTCGGGTCTTTATGATGCGACTCAAGCGGGGTTTGCCGCTAGTCGTAGTTCGAAGGGGGGGGACATTTATGCGTCTTACGCGTACGCCTCCTCCACGATACTTTCCGGCTTGGGAGCAGGACTGGGCATTTTGGCTGCTGCTACGGGTGCTAGCACGCTGCTAGGTCCACTCGGCATAGCCTTACTGCTCGGTTTAGCAGGATACGCATTGTTCAAATGGGCAGATGGAAAAGAGTCAAAAGCTCTCGACCGCTGGGCACGCCGCTGCTACTTCGGTTTTCACAATGAAACACCCCCCGTTCATTGGGACAAACCTGAACATGCCGCCATGGCCATTGCCGAACTCAACGCCGCGACCATGGGGGTTGAGGCGGGCGTCAACTTCAGCTTGCGACTCGTCGAAACCGACTCTCCCGGCAACATGGGCAAGAGCTCGGCAATCCTCAGGCGACAACTGGAATATCGCTTGATCCTGCCGCTCTTCGATGCCGAGCGTTCGGCGTATCGCTGGTCACTTACGGTCCATCGCCACGGCGATGGTGCGGCCGATCAGTACTTGGGCGGTGAAGTCGTGGCGCAAGGCAATTTGAACCCACCCGGGCTGGCGACACCGGCCAGCAAGCGTCAAACAGCACTGGCCGTTCCCAAACTGCCAAAAAAACCGGATTACCAGTCCAACAGCACCACACCCACCCTAAACATTCGGACGGTCACGTCGGCCGATGCCCGCACACTGCAAGTAAAAGACATCAAAGGCGCGATTGAACTGATGCCCGATAGCCGTCGACACAACATCGAAGCGGCCACTTTGTCCCTGACCTACTGGCCAAATCGCGACATTCTCGATGCCTATGCGGAACTCACCTTAATGGATCACCAGTAAACCACATGGCCTGTCTGCTGTTAGTCCGCTTATTTCGTATCTGTCCTACGGCAAACCTTGCTGCAAGCCATTAACACTTAACTTGCCCTTTTACTGCTGGCTTCCTTCTCGAAAGATCGAAGAGGCAAATGGCGCTTACCTGAACTGGAAAGAACACATGTTATTTAAAACACCTCTACTCGATAAACCGGCCCCGGGCTGGAAGCGTGATTTACCGGGGCCAAACGAGCCTCCATCCATAGAGCCTTACCCGCCAGTACTCACTAATCCTCCCAATCATGTTGATGATGTCTACCTTGAGTTGTCGCGCGCCTCGATGAGGATGCGTGGAGTTGGTGTTTGTATTGCTCCTTTTTTTTTCTTACTCTCAACCATCGCACCAATCTTTTTGATCTCAGACATATTCAAACTTGAAAGCACCCCGCCTCTAGTTCCAAGCATCCTCTTATTAATAGCTTTTGCTGTCGCTCTATGGTCAGGTATCTACGTCTGGCGAATGGACACTTCAGCCCCACGCGACGAGCCCATTCGTTTCAACCGCGCCCGACGCAAGGTCTATGTCTACCGCTTCCGTCACAACGGCCTCAAGCCCTTCAGCCGCAGCGCCTGGGGGGCACGCGCTGAAGTGTATGACTGGGACAATCTGCACGCCGAGGCCTGCAGCATTTATGGCGCGATGGGGAGCGGTGGTCTGATTGAGACGGTCACCTTGGCTGTGCTGGAGCCCGGCACCTACAAGGTGATTGATCGCTTTCATTTCGCCCATGAGCTGCAGCAAGGTGAAATGTACTGGGCCATGGCCCAGCTCTTTATGCAGCAAGGCCCGCAAGCGCTGCCCTTGTTCCCGCGTCCGCCCCGTGACTGGAACAACGAAAAAATACGCTTCAATCTCGCCCGCCGCCTCGCGCCCAAAGTGCACTGGCCAGAGGCTATCGATCTGGAGTCACGCTCGGCGCCATCGATGCACGGCTAACCCTCATATTTCGTTCGCCCTGTGGCTGCCTGCTCACTGCGAACTGGAACGTACTTATGCTATTTAAAACACCTCTACTCGATAAACCGGCTCCGGGCTGGAAGCGTGATTTACCGGGGCCAAACGAGCCTCCATCCATAGAGCCTTACCCGGCAGTACTTACTAATCCACCCAATCATGTTGATGATGTGTACCTTGAATTGGCGCGCGCAACGATGAGGGTTCGGGGTGTTGGTATTTTAATAGGGCCTTTTCTTTTGTTGCTTTCTATGATTCCACCTCTCATATGGATTGTTCTTTTTAGAGCAACGGAAAACATCCCTTCTTTGGCTTTTTACTTCTTCGGGCTATTTGCGTTTATAGCTCCCCTATGGGCGGGTATACACATCTGGAAAATGGACGCTGAAGCCCCACGCGACGAGCCCATCCGTTTCAACCGCGCCCGACGCAAGGTCTATGTCTACCGCTTCCGTCATAACGGCCTCAAGCCCTTCAGCCGCAGCGCCTGGGGGGCACGCGCTGAAGTGTATGACTGGGACAATCTGCACGCCGAGGCCTGCAGCATTTATGGCGCCATGGGCAGCGGCGGCTCGATCCAGACAGTCACGCTGGCAGTACTGGAGCCCGGTACCCGTAAGGTAGTCGACCGTTTTCACTTCGCCCACGATATACAGCAAGGTGAAATGTACTGGGCCATGGCCCAGCTCTTTATGCAGCAAGGACCGCAAGCGCTGCCCTCGTTCCCGCGTCCGCCCCGTGACTGGAACAACGAAAAAATACGCTTCAACCTCGCCCGCCGCCTCGCGCCCAAAGTGCACTGGCCAGAGGCTATCGATCTGGAGTCACGCTCGGCGCCGTCGATGCACGACTAACCCTCATATTTCGTTCGCCCTGTGGCTGCCTGCTCACTGCGAACTGGAACGTACTTATGTTATTTAAAACACCTCTACTCGATAAACCGGCCCCGGGCTGGAAGCGAGATTTACCGGGCCCAAACGAGCCTCCATCTAAAGAACCTTACCCGCCAGTACTCACTAATCCTCCCAATCATGTTGATGATGTGTACCTTGAGTTGGCGCGCGCCACGGTAAGAACTCGGGGCGTTGGTGCTTGGTTAGCTCCTTTTCTTCTTTTGATTTCATTGATCCCCCCGGCTACGTGGATCGACTCTATCGCAAGCGGAGCTTCCTTCCCCTCACTTGCCATCAGTGTGGCTCTTTTGTTCGCCTCCATTGCACCTCTATGGCTAGGTATTTACATCTGGCGAATGGACACTTCAGCCACACGCGACGAACCCATCCGCTTCAACCGCGCCCGACGCAAGGTCTATGTCTACCGCTTCCGTCACAACGGCCTCAAGCCCTTCAGCCGCAGCGCCTGGGGGGCACGCGCTGAAGTGTATGACTGGGACAATCTGCACGCCGAGGCCTGCAGCATTTATGGCGCCATGGGCAGCGGCGGTCTGATTGAGACGGTCACTCTGGCCGTTCTGGAGCCTGGCACCTACAAGGTGATTGATCGCTTTCATTTCGCCCATGAGCTGCAACAAGGTGAAATGTACTGGGCCATGGCCCAGCTCTTTATGCAGCAAGGCCCGCAAGCGCTGCCCTTGTTCCCGCGTCCGCCCCGTGACTGGAACAACGAAAAAATACGCTTCAACCTCGCCCGCCGCCTCGCGCCCAAAGTGCACTGGCCAGAGGCTATCGACCTGGAATCACGCTCGGCGCCATCGATGCACGGCTAACCTCATATTTCGTTCGCCCTGTGGCTGCCTGCTCACTGCGAACTGGAAAGAACGCATGTTATTTAAAACACCTCTACTCGATAAACCGGCCCCGGGCTGGAAGCGTGATTTACCGGGGCCAAACGAGCCTCCATCCATAGAGCCTTACCCGCCAGTACTCACTAATCCTCCCAATCATGTTGATGATGTGTACCTTGAGTTGGCGCGCGCCACGATGAGGATGCGTGGGGTAGGCGTTTGGCTAGCTCCTTTTAATTTCCTGCTGTCCATAGCTTTCCCGGCCATTCTGATTGTGTATGCAGTCACACAACATAGAGCGCCTTCGCTATCTCTAGTCTTAGTTGGCCTGTGCGGGTGTATTACAGCCCTATGGGCGGGCATGTACTTCTGGAAAATGGACACTGAAGCCCCACGCGACGAGCCCATCCGTTTCAACCGCGCCCGACGCAAGGTCTATGTCTACCGCTTCCGTCACAACGGCCTCAAGCCCTTCAGCCGCAGCGCCTGGGGGGCACGCCCTGAAGTGTATGACTGGGACAATCTGCACGCCGAAGCCTGCAGCATTTATGGCGCCATGGGCAGCGGCGGCTCGACCCAGACAGTCACGCTGGCAGTACTGGAGCCCGGTACTCATAAGGTAGTCGACCGTTTTCACTTCGCCCACGATATCCAGCAAGGTGAAATGTACTGGGCCATGGCCCAGCTCTTTATGCAGCAAGGCCCGCAAGCGCTGCCCTCGTTCCCGCGCCCGCCCCGTGACTGGAACAACGAAAAAATACGCTTCAACCTCGCCCGCCGCCTCGCGCCCAAAGTGCACTGGCCAGAGGCTATCGACCTGGAGTCACGCTCGGCGCCGTCGATGCACGGTTAACCCTCATATTTCGTTCGCCCTGTGGCTGCCTGCTCACTCCGAACTGGAACGTACTTATGCTATTAAAAACACCTCTACTCGATAAACCGGCTCCGGGTTGGAAGCGTGATTTACCGGGTCCCAACGAGCCTCCATCCATAGAGCCTTACCCGCCAGTACTCACTAATCCACCCAATCATATTGACGATGTCTACCTTGAGTTGGCGCGCGCAACGATGAGGATGCGTGGGATTGGTGTTTGGTTAGCACTTTTTATATTTCTGTTATCAATGATTTTTCCCGCTGGATTAATTATTTTTGTTGTAACAGTGCAGTATTCTCCTCCTTTGATGCTGAGCTTTTTCGGTTCTGTTCTGTTTATTACAGGCTCATCGTTCGGAGTCTACATCTGGAGAATGGACACTGAAGCCCCACGCGACGAACCCATCCGTTTCAACCGCGCCCGAGGCAAGGTCTATGTCTACCGCTTCCGTCATAACGGCCTCAAGCCCTTCAGCCGCAGCGCTTGGGGGGCTCGCGCTGAAGTGTATGACTGGGACAATCTGCACGCCGAGGCCTGCAGCATTTATGGCGCTATGGGCAGCGGTGGTCTGATTGAGACGGTCACTTTGGCCGTTCTGGAGCCCAGCACCCGCAAGGTGATTGATCGCTTTCATTTCGCCCATGAGCTGCAACAAGGTGAAATGTACTGGGCCATGGCCCAGCTCTTTATGCAGCAAGGTCCGCAAGCGCTGCCCTTGTTCCCGCACCCGCCCCGCGACTGGAACAACGAAAAAATACGCTTCAACCTCGCCCGCCGCCTCGCGCCCAAAGTGCACTGGCCAGAGGCTATCGACCTGGAGTCACGCTCGGCGCCGTCGATGCCCGGCTAACCACTCCTGTTACTGCTTTTAACCTCACACCCCACGTTCCGTTGCGCAGGTTTCAAGCGCAGCGCAATCCCCCCTGCGACATCACTTTTTGAGGATTTTCTATGCCTGCAGTCGTACTGGTCGGCCATGACCACATTTGCCCGCTGTGCGGCCCCACCACGGTTAACAGTGGCGCAGCAGCTTTCAATATCAACAACAGCGCGGTCGCGCGTGTTGGCGACACTTTGGGTTGCGGTGCTGTCATTACCAGCGGTTCGGCTCTGATGACCATCGAGGGCAAAGCCGTCGCACGCGTAGGTGATACCACTGACCACGGCGGATCGCTGGAAAACGGCGATGCCAGCTGGCTGGTCGATTAACGCTTACCAATGACCAGGAGACGCCCATGTGCCATCAACACGATCTGCGCTTTATCTTCGAGCCCCTGCCGGACGATGCCTTTGAGGTTTTTCTACAGATTTTGACCAGCCGGTTTCGCCTGAAGCCCACCCGTATTCAACGCCCTCGTGCGAGGAGGCGTCATGGAATTTCGTAACCTGACGCCCTTCGATGCGCTGTGTTTTAGCGCCCTGGGTGTGGACGATCAAGAGTATCCGGTGCTGGCCATGAAGGTCGGTTATCGGTTGTTGCCGGTGGATGGCCAACCGGGGCAATTGCGCGCCGAGGTCATGGACGTTGAGCCCGTGGCGTTGTGTACCGATGACGCCTATTACGGCGAAGAAGGGACCAGCAGCGTCAGCGAAGAAAGCGACCTGGCCCCCTTTAAACCGCGCTGTGATGTGATCGTGGTGGGACTGGCATATGCGCCGCAGGGCTTGCCGGCCACGTCGTGGAACGCAGGCGTACGCTTGAGCATTCCGGTCGCGCACGAGCACATAGACGTGCCGCTGCCCGAAGCATTGAGCCCCGGCGAACGGTTGAACGAATACCAGCTTCAAGAATGGCAAGCGAAACGCGTGGCCGCCGCCAAGGCACACGCCAATGCCCCTACCCGGCGCAATCTGCTGGACAAACAGTTGCGTTTTAGCGGGCCACGGCAATTTAAAGACAGCCTGTTTGGCGGTTGGCAACTGACTCAAGCGCAGCCCGTTCTGAGCGTTCCGCTGCGCTGGGAATATGCCTTTGGCGGCAGCAGCGTGGTGCGCAACCCCGAGCACCTGTTAAAGCCTGACAGCCCGGAGTATCTGCTCAACGAGGTCTGCTACAGCAACCCGCTGGGCAGCGGCTGGATCGAGAAACGCCAGGAGCAGTTGGGCTTCAAGCTGGATGCGCCCCTGCGGGTGCTGCCCGCGCCGCAAATCGAAGCAATCGACAGGCCCGTGTTGCACCTGGATAAAGCCAAACACCCTGATGGACTGCTCGACTCCACGCAAATGATGCAGGTGGCCGGCACCTACAAATACCAACCTGCAGGTTTCGGGGTGGTCGGCCGGGCCTGGGCACCGCGACTGGCTCTGGCCGGTAACTACGACGCTGTATGGCAAGCAGAGCGCTGGCCGGGTCTGCCTTATGACTTTGACTTCGCCTACTGGAACGGTGCGCCCACCGATCAACAGATCGAATTTCCACCGCCCAACCTGCGCATCGAACTCTTCAACCTGACCGACCCGTGCCTGACACCGAGCGGATACGCGCAGGTGGAAATGCCCGGCCATCGAGCGTTTGTGTTGCTGCGTTTGTTCAACGGCGCCTTGCTGCCGCTGCCCATGCTCACCGACACACTGCGCATCGACACCGAGACCATGACCCTGGTGCTGACCCATCGCATCAGCCTGCCCAATAACCTCGATATCCGGGTGCTCGAAGCGCGCTTTGAGACCGATCCGGCGGCGCAACTAATCAAGCGCTCGCAGCGGGAGGTGCATTGATATGGCCGATAACGTCATCGCCCGCAAACAGACCAAATGGAAGGTGATCAGCATCGCTCCGGACGTGTGCAAAACACCGATGGGCAGCGCCATCCCGCCTGTGCCCTACCCCGTCACCGCCGAACTCAAAACCGCCACCGGCGTGGCCAACTCCGTGCGCGCCAATGGCAAACCGGTGGTGGTCTACGACATGAGCCTGGTGCCCACCACCCAAGGTGACCAAGCGGGCGCGGCCAAAGGCATCAAGAGCAACACCGTCGGCGGCAAATGCTACCCGCTGGAAAAAAGCAGCAGCGTGCGCGCTGAGGGCAAGTTGATCGTGCGCCATGGCGATACGTTCTGGATGAATGGGGTCTAGAACATGGCCGAGCCCCTAGAGATCAACATCAGCAAATCCTTCGTCGAGCATGGCGGCAAGCAATGGGCGACCTATGAAAACGGCGATGGCGTTACGGTTCAGGTCTGGAAAAACCAACAACTCGAACTCCAGCGCGATCTCAGCTACACCGACTACGCAACATTCAGGGAAAAAGCCCCGGAACTTGGGCTGCGCGACTACCCAGCTCCGCTCATGCGCCGCCAAGGCGGCACAAATGCAAACGGCAATACGCTGGGGCGTGTGGTGGGAGAAACCGCGCCAACTGCAGTGCCCGCCACACAGGCCAATGCGGCGATAGAAGCCGAAACCCAAGAGGAAGGCATCACCGGAGAACACGTTCTCGATGGCCTCCAGCTAGGCCTGGATGTGGTGGGCCTGATCCCAGTGGTGGGAGAAGCGGCAGACATTATCAGCGCTGGCATCAGCCTTGCTCGCGGGGACTATGTAGGCGCTGGACTGTCACTGCTGTCGGCCATACCGTTTGTGGGGTATGCGGGTACTGCGGGCAAAGCCACGCGCTATGGCGCGAAGATGGCTGAGGCTTCGGGTAAAGTCGCACGCGAAATTACACAAATGCCCCCCATAAAAAAAATCACAAGCAAAAATCAAGAGCCACCCAAAGATGTTAAAGACGGCGGCAAGTCAAAAGGAGGGCCATGCGATCACCTTCGTAAGGGGAGCGGAAAAGGGCCATACCGTGGTGGAGCGCACAACCAAACTTCTAAGCCTGTAAACGACAATAAAGACTCCCACCATATGCCCGCTGATGACGCCAGCCCCCTTCCGAAAAGAGACGGACCTGCAATACAAATGCACCCAAATGACCATAAGCTCACGAAAAGCAATGGATCAGTAAAAGGATCAGCAAAATACCGCCAATCAATTCAGGAATTAATAGAAATGGGGGAATGGCGAAAAGCAATGATCAAAGAGATTAAAGATGTCCGACGAATCCAGAAAATCATTGGCGAGCCTAACAAATACAATGAAGCAATTTTGGAAATGCTAAAGTATTTCAGATGCCTTGAAAAAAACAATCTCACCTCATAACTCCAGGATATAAAATGAATAATTACGAAATTTCTCCGTACGTAGGCGTAGGAGAATTAAAGTTTGGAATATCCCCATCTATGGCCGAGAAAATTCTTGGCAAGCCAAACTTTTCATACTACGACCCAGATACTGATGCAACCACTCAATATTGGAACAACAATGGACTACAGCTTTCGTTTTCAAAAAAAAATAACACCCTTACATCCATCAGCATGTATTCAAACATTAGAAACATAACACTTCCAGGAATTAAGTTCGACTGGAATACATCAAATACAACTTACAACTCATTAATAAAATCGGATCCTTCGGCCATGAAAACTGTTGGAATTACAGTTTTTTTCAAGTATGGAATAGCAGTTTCAGGACTCTCTGGGGAAGATAACGGCAACAAGTCGATAACCGCTTTTACTAAGGGGGAATGGGTGCCGGAAGATCCATACCTAGAGCGCCTCACATAAGTGAGGTACTGCACGAAAAGGGAACAAGTTTTCGATGGCCTCCAAGAAAAACGCATTCTTAGTAAAGAATGGATGGGCGGTAGAACACACTCTGGAGAAAGGAGCCTCAAAGCCTTATTTGGATGCGCTAGAAAAGGCCGGAATCAGTTATAAGACAACCCCGCAGATTCCACATTAAGGATAGATAATGAACATTAACCAAGATCAGGCCGCCGAAGTATTTGATGATTTTTTATTTGCAATGGATGACCAAATAGAGTGGCTAATTGAAGAAGCAAAAAAACACAAAATCGCTTTAATAAACTCTCCCAACACACCCGAGCTTCTCGAAAAAACATTTGACTTAATATCCGAAGAACTTAACGAAGAGGATATTGAAAAATTGATAGTTATGTTCGGTAGATATCTCGGAGAATTTATAAGACTTAACTATGACGGAAAATGGACCCTGCCACTGAAGGATAAGAAAAACGTCAACTTCAATACCCCCGTGATCACAGGCCATTCGCCTATAGAGGGGCTGGAGTTCGCCCCCATAAGAGTCATACGCGCCTATGCTCTTCGTAGATACAAAGGCACTATAAGTCGTGCCATAGACAATCACATTCACCCGCAAATATTGGACCTGAGTTTAGAAGCAGCGCAAGAAAGACATAGCAAGAATTAAATTGCGCGACCATGAGTGCAGAGGTTGGGGTCAACGTCAAGTTGCGACTCGTCGAAACCAGCTCAGCGGGCAACATGGCAAGAGCTCTGCAATCCTCAGGCGACAACTGAAATACCGCCTGGTCCTGCCGCTCTTCGAAGGCGATCATTCGGCGTATCGCTGGTCACTGGTGCTGCTGTTAACGCAGTCGCCCGCAGTGATGGCTCAGACGTAAAGAATATGGAACTGACAGTCTGCCATCAGCCAAAAAAGGAAAATAAACATGAGAGACCCTCATTTCGAATACTTCATTGAGAAATTTGGCGAAGCCACTTACAGCATGCCTGTTTCAGAAGCCACCCTTGCTCAATGGACCGGCAAGCTCCCTCCTATCTTGATGACTTACTGGCGTGAAGAAGGCTGGGCAGGGTATGCAAACGGGCGAGTATGGACAGTTAATCCCGATGAATATGAAGACATCAAGGATGCATGGTTTGAGGGGACACCGTTTGTCAACATAGATAATTTCCACGTCATTGCCCGCGATGCCTTTGGCGACCTCTACTTGTGCGGCGAAACAACAGGCGCAAACGTCACCATCACTTGTATCCACAATGAAATCCTCGCTCTGAAAAACCAGCTCAACCCCAGCCCCTTACCAGATCACGATCCTTCCATTCAGGCGCTATTTGGTTCTGCCAAGCTAGAAGACTTCGACTACCCTGACGCCAACGGAAAACTGCTGTTTGAACGCGCTATAAAGAAGTACGGCCCACTTGAGCCCGATGAAATGTACGGCTTCGAACCTGCGCTCGTTGTGGGTGGAAGCGCTACATTGGATAACCTTCGACGCCTTAAGCTGGATCCACACTTCTACATTCTGCGTCAATTCGACAGTCCGACTCTTCCTTTCTCCAACATCGATTTTGACAAGCTTACGAAATAGCCATGAGTTCAAAAGCGGCCCACATTGAGGGTGTCCAGGCATTCGTCGCGCAACAACATGCACCGACGACACGCTATACGTGCTGCTCGATCTGTTGGCCGACTGCACCTCGGAAGATCCGTTGCACATTGAGGCGTTGCATCAACCCCTCGGCCGGGAAGCCATTACACCCTGCTGCGTCCCGATTTTATGCATACGCCATTAGACGAAATGAACCATTTTGCACAAAATGGAAATTTCAATAATAGCTCCTATAGAAAACTAGAAAACTCTTGGGAGCGAATGCTAAAAGATAAGAAAAATGTACCCATAGAAATAACCCCAAAATACACTGGAGATTCCCTACGACCGGACACATTAAAAGTAAAACAATGGATAGACGGGACTCCTCAAGATTTTATAATGTTCGGAAACAAATTCGGCGGATAGCACAGGAGCTAACTCTATGAAACATGAAATCACAGACTTAGATGAAATCTATACAGAGATTGGCCAAGAGCTGATAAATTTGATACCTGATGACTTCAAAGAATCATGGATCAGAACAGAAATATCCGAAGATGCGTGGAGCATCAGCATTTTTTATAAGAAACCCAAAGGAACATATGGATATATAAATGACGACATAGATTCTTTAGAGGAAAAAATCAAATTACTACACTCATTTTACAAAGACAAAACCAGTGAACCTTGGAATTCGGCTACATTCCACCTGATAAACACATTTAAAATGAGTCTAAATCTAGGTTACGAAGATATTTCGGATTTCGGAAAAAGCTCTGAGCGCCGCGAGACATGGATAAAAAACCATCTAGGCGAAGATGCAAAAATCGATTGGTACTAATTAAATTGATGGTCCCGCGTTAGCAATAAATACCCGACAAAGGTTATTTATAAGCCTAAGTAAACTTTGTGCCATTATTGAAACCCCATCACAACTCTTTTTGGAGCAGCAGAGCTGCGCTCCAACTTAGAGCAGGCACCCCGGCATACTAAGCGTATGACCTCAGTTCCGAGATGTAATAGGACAGTAACCAGTACTAACCACGAGGTCGATTACTGGTTGTTGCCGATTTATGACCTCCCGGGGCGATTACGCGCATAAGTCATTAAAAATGCGCCGTGCCAGCTGTGTACTAACACATAGACTTGCCGCTCGAACAGCTGAACGAACTCCGGCGTCAGGAATAGCAAGCTCGATGCATGGTCGCCCACAAGCCGCAATCTGCCAGAGAAAGAGTTGCCTTTCAGCGGGCAAGTTAATGATGGTATTTACGAAAGTACTATTAGAAATAACTCAATGCAGTCGCCCGCAGTGATGGCTCAGACGTAAAGAATATGGAACTGACAGTCTGCCATCAGCCAAAAAAGGAAAATAAACATGAGAGACCCTCATTTCGAATACTTCATCGAGAAATTTGGCGAAGCCACTTACAGCATGCCTGTTTCAGAAGCCACCCTTGCTCAATGGACCGGCAAGCTCCCTCCCATCTTGATGACTTACTGGCGTGAAGAGGGCTGGGCAGGGTATGCAAACGGGCGAGTATGGACAGTTAATCCCGATGAATATGAAGACATCAAGGATGCATGGCTTGAGGGGACACCGCTTGTCAACATTGATAACTTCCACGTAATCGCGCGCAGCGCGTTTGGTAACCTCTATTTATGTGGCGAGAAAATGGGGAGAAGCGTGACAACTTCCTGTCTAAATAACGAAATACTGGCACTGAAAAACAAGCTAAAACCTAAACCTCTGCATGATCAAGATTCTTCAATCCAATCATTTTTTGGCTCCCGAAAACCAGAAGACTTCGACTACCCTGACGCCAACGGAAAACTACTGTTTGAACGCGCTATAAAGAAGTACGGCCCACTTGAGCCCGATGAAATGTACGGCTTCGAACCTGCGCTCGTTGTGGGTGGAAGCGCTACATTGGATAACCTTCGACGCCTTAAGCTGGATCCACACCACCACATTCTGCGTCAATTCGACAGTCCGACTCTTCCTTTCTCCAACATCGATTTTGACAAGTTTATGAAATAGCCATGAGTTCAAAAGCGGCCCACATCTGGAGGGTGTCCAGGCATTCGTCGCGCAAAACCATACGCCAGACGCCACCCTGCGCATCGATACCGAGGCCATGACCCTGGTGCTGACCCATCGCATCAGCCTGCCCAATAACCTCGATATACGGGTGCTCGAAGCGCGCTTTGAGACCGATCCGGCGGCGCAACTGCTCAAGCGTTCACTTGGGGAGGTGCACTGATTGAGCGGATACCGATTTGGGTAGGGAGTAAAAAGTACAGACATAAAAAAAGAGGCCTAAGAGGCCTCTTTTTTTAATGCTTTAAACAGTGACTGAGCACTCTTTAAAACAAGAATATGGAGCGGGAAACGAGACTCGAACTCGCGACCCCGACCTTGGCAAGGTCGTGCTCTACCAACTGAGCTATTCCCGCAATAATGGCGTCCCCTAGGGGACTCGAACCCCTGTTACCGCCGTGAAAGGGCGGTGTCCTAGGCCACTAGACGAAGGGGACGTTGCCCGAAACGTACACTGTACATTTCAGTGCCAACTACGCTCACCTAAGTGTGCGCTTTGGCTTTCACTCAACCCCGCCCGAGAGCGAAGCTGCTTAAAAATGGAGCGGGAAACGAGACTCGAACTCGCGACCCCGACCTTGGCAAGGTCGTGCTCTACCAACTGAGCTATTCCCGCAATAATGGCGTCCCCTAGGGGACTCGAACCCCTGTTACCGCCGTGAAAGGGCGGTGTCCTAGGCCACTAGACGAAGGGGACGTTGCCCGAAACGTACACTGTACATTTCAGTGCCAACTGCACTCACCGAAGTGTGTGCTTTGGCTTTCACTCAACCCCGCCCGAGAGCGAAGCTGCTTAAAAATGGAGCGGGAAACGAGACTCGAACTCGCGACCCCGACCTTGGCAAGGTCGTGCTCTACCAACTGAGCTATTCCCGCATTGGCGTCCCCTAGGGGACTCGAACCCCTGTTACCGCCGTGAAAGGGCGGTGTCCTAGGCCACTAGACGAAGGGGACACACTACAACTTCACTGGTTACATGCGTTTCGCTGTTCGCTTTACGCTGCAATTGGCGCGCATTCTAGGGATGGTTTTGGAAGTCGTCAACCCCAATATGAAAATTTATTGAAATCAATGACTTCCCGCCCTTCTAGGCCTTTTCCTACATAGTGTGACGTATGACTCCTAGGGCCTATATTCCGGCCTCCTACAAGGCGCTATGATGATCAGGCTTGAGTGATGGCCAAATGCACCTATCGAATATGGACCTCTCTATAGATAGCCAACCGCCTGACCCCAATGAACTAACGCACCTGTTTAAGATCAAGCCTATTAGCAACATTGTCTGGCACACTCTATTGCAGGCAGACCACCCGAAGAGGTTTTAACGTTGACGCCTTCCATCATCACCCTGCTCGTCGTTGCCGGGATCGTGCTTTTGATCGCCATCGGCTACATCAACCACATGGTGGAACACAACAAGGTGGAAAAAGCCCGGCTCAAAACCGAACTTAATGACCGTATTCGCCGTTGCAGTGAAGTCAACGAGACCTTTCCCGGGCAACTGATGACGTCGGCACTCAAGTTGTTGCTGACCCGCCTTGAACTCAATGCCACCCAACGTCTGTTGCTGCTGCAAAAATCCGACGCCAGCTTAAAAGCACGGGTTGCCGAGCTTGAAGCACTGGTTGCGCAAGGTGAGTCGATCCCGGTCAACAATCCGCCCAACCCGATCATGACCGAAGCCAAGGCCAAAGATGTGCGCTTTCTGCTGGAAACGCTGCATGGCCAGATCACCCGCGCCGCCAAAGACCGTGTACTGCCCGCCAATGAAGCCAAGCACTGGCTCAAAGAGATCCGTCACCTGCTGGTGGTGCTGCATATTGAGTTCTTCAATAACCTTGGCCAATTGGCGTTCCAGCAAAACCAGCCGGGTCAGGCGCGCCTGGCCTATGAGCGCGGCGTGCAGTATTTGCGCAAACAGGCCGACCCTGCCCCGTATGGCCAGTCACTCAAAGCCTTTGAAGCACAATTGGTGCGTGCCAATGCCCTGCTGCAAAGCACGCTGGAGCCCAGCAGCGATGAGGTCAACGCGCTGACTGAAGGGCTTAAAACCGATGAGGCTGAGGGCGACTGGAAGAAGAAAGCCATTTACGACTAAAAATCTGTGCCATGCCCGTAGTCGTTGTCGAGCCTTGCGAGGCTACGTCCGAAGAGATAGGCATACAGTGTCAGCACAGGGATTTTTGAAACAGCAAGCACCCAGGACGGGCAAAGGCATGAAACACACAAAGGCAGCCACGCAGGCTGCCTTTATGTTTGACGTCAGGCTACCGGATTGATTGGCTTTTCCGGGTACCACACGTCCAGCAGCGGGCTCACTTCAACGCTGGTCAGCTCTGGACGAGCTTTCAACCAGGCTTCAACAGCAGCACGTTGCTCTTCGCTGACCGAACCGCGCTTCTGCAGGCAAACCAGACCGTAGTCGTCGCCGCCAACATAGCCCAGGCCGTTAGCTTCCATGGCTTCTTTCAAGAAAGCGTCAAGGAATGCGTCGACAGCCTCATCCGACAGGTCTTCTTTGAAATCCAGGTTCAGCTCAAAACCCAGCTCCTGAAATTCATCAACGCACAGTTTTTTGCGCAGACGCTGGGAACGATTAGTAGCCATTGAACAATCCTCTTAAGTAATTACCGGCGGCACTTTACCAGCTTCAGGCTGGCGCTGCCCGGTTGCATGTGAGCGACTCATCGTTTTATGCATTAAATAAGTCAATCCCTGGCCTACGCTGATGCACAAGCCCGATAACCTTGGGGCATAATGCCAACACTTTTATGACCATCGAGGGACTTTTTGTTCATGCCCTCTTATTTTCCCCCTCGCCTGCAGGGTTTTACTTTTGATGATTAAATCTTTACGACCATTGTTTCTGGCCAGCCTGTTTTTGCCGCTCGCCTTCGGCGCCAATGCCGCCCCTGTCAACGCCACCCTGACTCCGAAAGTCCAGCAAGCGCTCAAGACCAACAAGCTGCAAGACGACGCGCTGTCCCTGGTGCTGTTGCCACTCACCGGCCCGGGTGTTCCGACCGTCTTCAACGCTGATGTGTCGATGAACCCGGCGTCTACCATGAAACTGGTGACCACCTATGCAGCTCTGGAAATGCTCGGCCCGACCCACCAGTGGAAAACCGAGTTCTACACCGACGGCACCCTGAACAACGGTATTTTGCAGGGCAACCTGTACCTCAAGGGCGGCGGCGACCCCAAGCTCAACATGGAGAAGCTCTGGCTGTTGATGCGCGATCTGCGGGCCAACGGCGTGCAGCAAATCACCGGCGACCTGGTACTGGATCGCAATTTCTTCGAACAACCGCAATTGCCGGTGTTCAACGATGACGGCAATGACGAAAACAAGCCGTTCCTGGTCAAACCCGACGCACTGATGGTCAACCTCAAAGCCTTGCGCTTTGTGGCGCGCAACGATTCGGGCAAGGTGCTGGTCTCGGTGGAGCCGCCTATTGCGAGCATCCGCATCGACAATCAGGTCAAGGCCATCAACGCCAAGCAATGCACCGGCGATGTCCGCTACAACCCCGTCACCCAAGCCGACGGCTCGGTGATTGTCACCGTCAGCGGACAACTGGCAGACGGCTGCAACTCTCAGACGTATCTGTCCTTGCTTGATCACGCGACCTACACCGCCGGCGCCGTGCGCGCCATCTGGAAGGAGCTGGGCGGCAGCATTCAGGGCCAGGACCGTCAGGCCAGCGTCCCTAAAGGTGCAAAACTGCTGGCTCGCGCCTACTCGCCTGACCTGGCCGAGATCATTCGAGACATCAATAAATACAGCAACAACACCATGGCCCAGCAGTTGTTCCTCAGCCTCGGCGCTCAGTTCCGTACCGATGCCGACGGCGATGACGCCAAAGCCGCGCAGCGCGTGATACGCCAATGGCTGGCCAAAAAGGGCATTACAGCGCCGCATCTGGTCATGGAGAACGGCTCCGGCCTGTCGCGTGCCGAGCGTGTGAGCGCACGTGAAATGGCGCAAATGCTTCAAGCCGCCTGGAAAAGCCCCTACGCTGCCGAGTTCATCAGCTCCCTGCCGATCGCAGGTAAAGACGGCACGATGCGCAAGCGCCTGAAAACCACAGCGATGAACGGTCAGGCACACATCAAGACAGGCACCCTGAATACCGTACGCGCCATTTCCGGCTTTAGCCGCGACAGCAACGGCGACACCTGGGCCGTGGTCGCCATTCTGAACGACCCGCGCCCGTGGGGTGCGTCTTCGATTCTCGATCAGGTATTGCTGGACCTGTATCGCCAGCCAGCCGTGGCTAACCGAACAGTGTCTATCGCGCCATAACGTCAGGCAGGCAATAAAAAACGCCCCCGATCGCAAGAAAGGGGGCGTTTTATATGGGCTGATTACCGCCGGGGCAGCATCAGCGGGCCGTGATTTTCCAGGCCCGGTGGATTTTGCTGTTACGGGCAAAGTCCGGATCGATGGTGCTCGCGGTAATTTCTTCAACGGCATAACGCGCGGCCAGATGCTCATCCAGAACGAACTTGCGGAAGTTGTTCGAGAAGTACAGCACGCCGCCCGGCGCCAGACGCGCCATGGCCAGATCGAGCAACTGCACATGGTCACGCTGAACGTCGAAGATGCCTTCCATGCGCTTGGAGTTGGAGAAGGTCGGCGGATCAATGAAGATCAAGTCGTACTCTTCACGACAGGCATCCAGCCAGGCCATCACATCGCCCTGCTCCAGGCGGTTTTTGTCCGAGAAACCGTTCAGCGACAGGTTACGCCGCGCCCAGTCCAGATACGTCTTGGACAAGTCAACGCTGGTGGTGCTGCGCGCACCGCCTTTGGCAGCGTGCACACTCGCCGTTGCGGTGTAGCAGTACAGGTTGAGGAAGCGTTTGCCGGCCGCCTCTTTCTGGATGCGCATGCGGATTGGACGGTGATCAAGGAACAGCCCGGTGTCCAGGTAATCGGTGAGGTTCACCAGCAGCTTTACGCCACCTTCCATCACTTCAGTGAACTTGCCCTGCGCGCTTTGACGCTCGTACTGCTTGGTGCCGCTCTGACGCTCACGGCGCTTGACGATCACCCGGCTCTTGTCGATGTTCAGCGCCTGTGGAATCGCCGCCAGGGCGTCGAACATACGGGCTGAGGCTTTTTCCGGGTCAACCGATTTAGGCGCGGCGTACTCCTGGACATGGACCCAGTCGTGATACAGGTCGATCGCCATCGAGTACTCAGGCATGTCGGCGTCGTAAACGCGATAGCAATCAATCCCCTCGCGCTTGACCCATTTGCCCAGTGCCTTGAGGTTCTTTTGCAGACGGTTGGCAAACATCTGCCCGCCCTCGCTCAAGCGCGGTTGCTCGATCACCACCGGTGCAGGCTTGATCGGGTTGCCGTTCTTGTTGAACTGCTGCTGCACAGGCGCTTCGACCACAGACTCAGCCTGTTCACGCTCGGCCTGACGCTGCTCCGGGGTACGACGCTCACCCGTCACGAACTGATCCGGGGTGACCTTGATCAACAGCAACTTGCACGGCAAAGCGCCGTTCCAGAACGAATACTGCTTGTGGCTGCGAATGCCCATGCGCTTGCCCAGATCCGGGGCGCCGGTGAACACCGCCGCTTCCCAGTTCAGACACGCCTGACGCAGACGCTCACCGAGGTTCTGGTAGAGATAAAGCAAGCTTGCTTCATCGCCCAGACGCTCGCCGTACGGCGGGTTGCAGATCACCAGGCCTTTCTGGTTTTGATCTGGGCGCGGCTCAAAGGTCGCCACTTCACCCTGGTAAATCTTGATCCAGTGGCTCAGCCCAGCTCGCTCGATGTTGTTGCGCGCAGGCTGAATCAGCCGTGGGTCAGCCTCGTATCCGCGAATCCACAGCGGCGGCTTGGCCATGCCGATTTCTGCGCGCTCAGTGGCTTCTTCATGGAGTTTTTTCCATATGGCCGGTACGTGACCCAACCAGGCATCAAAGCCCCAATGAATGCGATTGAGGTTCGGCGCAATGTCGGCGGCGATCATTGCGCCCTCGACCAGAAACGTACCCACACCGCACATCGGGTCAGCCAGTGCGGCGCCCTCAGCGGCCATGCGCGGCCAGCCGGCACGGATCAGCACGGCGGCGGCGAGGTTTTCTTTCAGGGGCGCAGCACCTTGCTGCAGACGGTAGCCACGCTGGTGCAGGCTGCTGCCCGACAGGTCCAGGGACAGAATCGCTTCGCCGCGATCCAGGCGCAGGTGGATACGCAAGTCCGGGCTGAACTTGTCAATCGACGGGCGCTCACCAGACGGCGTACGCAGCTTGTCGACGATGGCGTCCTTGACCTTCAAGGCACCGAAGTGGGTGTTATCGATGCCCGAGCCATGCCCGCTGAATTCAACGGCCAGGGTGCCGTCCGGGACCATGTGATCATGCCAGTCAACGTCGAGCACGCCGTTGTACAGGTCTTCGGCGTTCTTCATCGGGAAGCGCTTAAGGACCAGCAACACGCGGTTGGCAAGGCGTGACCACAGACACAGACGGTAGGCAGTTTCCATATCTGCCAAGCCACGAATGGCCGAGGTGTGCTCGCGAGCTTCCTCAAGACCAAGGCCAATAGCCTCCTCGAGGAGCAGACCTTCAAGGCCTTTAGGGCAGGTAAGGAAGAGTTCGTTACGATCCGACATGGGATTCCTGAGCTTTTAGCTTTCTGTGGGCAGGCAACGCATCGCCTGCTCCGTTTTCAATCAAGCGCTTTTCTTGAAGAGCGCTCGCGTGGCACGAAACTGTGCCGTTCCACTTCAGCGACAACACCCACCCTGAGGCAGAGTGAGTCTAGACGCTGAGGCAGGTCATTCATTAAGAAACAATTGGTCATATTCAGACCCTTCGTCGAATAGTGCCCAAATGGAGCAGGCAGCTATTAGCAACGGAGAATGAAACTCATCATCTTTGCAAGCGCTCGTCCTGTCAGGCTTTTGCCGGAGCCGGACGAGTAAAAACAGCCTGTCTTATGGCTGTAACACCATTTTCGTTACGTGCTTATGACAAAACGATCATTCCCTCACCCGAGTGCATTGGTTAGAACTGGACTCAGGTTGTCGCCGCACAGGCAACAACAGAAAGGCTCGCCACGCCGGCAGCGAGCACCCCCGACGGCAGATCAGTCTGCCCCGACCTTTGGAAGGTCGACGCTAAATAAAACAGTCAACAAGTGAGGGAAACACCCTATGAGAAGACTTAAGCGTGATCCGTTGGAAAGAGCATTTTTGCGCGGATATCAAAATGGCGTACATGGTAAATCCCGTGAGCTTTGCCCATTTACTCTACCGTCGGTACGTCAAGCCTGGATTAACGGCTGGCGCGAAGGACGCGGCGACAACTGGGACGGTATGACTGGCACTGCGGGCATCCACAGACTCAACGAAATCAACGCCGTCGGCTAACACTGGACACCTTCCGACATCACCTTGAAGCGACAACGATTTAACCTTGCCGTCCTATCCAGGCGGCGGGCTTCGGCCCAAGGGCTCCTAAAGGAGCCCTTTTTTATGCCCGCACGCCAGGCGCTGCCCGTTACTTGCGCGGCAACGCTGCAATGGCATCAACCGATTCGCGAATCAGCGCCGGGCCTTTGTAGATAAAGCCTGAGTAGATCTGCACCAGGCTCGCACCCGCGGCGATTTTCTCAGCCGCGTGCTTGCCTTCTGTAATCCCGCCGGCCGCGATGATCGGCAAACGCCCTGCCAGCTCAGCGGCCAGCACCTTGACGGTGTGCGTGCTTTTTTCGAGCACCGGGGCGCCAGACAAGCCGCCCGCCTCATCCCCATGGGCCAAACCTTCAACGCCGACGCGGCTGAGCGTGGTGTTAGTGGCGATAACAGCGTCCATCCCGGTCTCCAGCAGCGCCTGAGCCACGAGCACGGTTTCTTCGTCGCTCATGTCCGGTGCGATCTTGATCGCCAGCGGTACGCGCTTGCCGTGGCGCTGCGTCAGTTCGTTCTGACGCAGTTGTAGGGCTTCGAGCAACTGCTTGAGCGAATCACCGAACTGCAAGCTGCGCAAACCCGGTGTGTTCGGCGAACTGACGTTGACGGTGACGTAGCTGGCGTGGGCATACACCTTGTCCAGGCAGATCAGGTAATCGTCGACGGCACGCTCAACCGGCGTGTCGAAGTTCTTGCCGATATTGATGCCCAGAATGCCGCTGTAGCGGGCCGCCTGAACGCGACTCAGCAAATGATCAACTCCAAGGTTGTTAAAGCCCATGCGGTTGATAATGGCCTGCGCTTCCGGCAAGCGAAAAATACGTGGCTTTGGATTGCCTGGCTGAGGGCGCGGCGTGACCGTGCCGATCTCAATAAAGCCAAAACCCAATTGGGCGAAACCATCGATGGCTGCGCCGTTTTTATCCAGACCGGCAGCCAGACCGACCGGGTTTGGAAAATTCAGCCCCATGACTGTCACTGGCAGCTTCGCCGGTGCCTTGCACAACAAACCATTAAGCCCCAGACGGCCGCCCGCCCCGATCAAATCCAGCGACAGATCGTGAGAGGCTTCAGGGGACAGTTTGAAAAGCAGCTGGCGGGCCAGGTTATACATGGGCGCAATGGACTCGATGGGTGACGGAAAGTGGGCGCAATTATAGCCGCGCCGCCTGGCAAATCACAGGCAAAGAAAAACCCGGCCTGAGCCGGGTTTTTCTGGCAGCTTATCTAAAATTAATTAGATTGAGCTTGTACAACGGCTTCAACGCGACGGTTCAGAGCGCGGCCTTCGTCAGTTGCGTTAGTCGCAACTGGATCTGCCTTACCGTGACCAACTGCGTCTACACGGCCAGCCGAAACACCTTGCTGTACCAGAGCCTGACGCACAGAGTCAGCACGACGCTGGGACAGTTTCAGGTTGTAAGCATCGGTACCGACGCTGTCAGTGTAACCATTCACAGTAGTGCTGGTCGCAGGGTACTGCTGCATGAACTGAGCAACGTTCTTGATGTCTGGCAGGTACTGAGACTTAACAACGGCTTTGTCGAAGTCGAACTTCACGTCCAGCTCAACTTTAACCACTTCAGCGATCGGAGCTTCTGGTTCTGGCTCAGCGATTGGTGCTGGAGCTGGAACTGGAGCAGGAGCTACTTTGCCACCGCTGCCACCGAAGTTCACACCCAGACCAACGGTAGGAGCGTAGTCCCAACGGCCGTTGTCCAGTTTGTAGTCAGCTTCAACGCCTGCACGGGCGAACAGGTTGTCAGTGATGTACCACTTAACACCGGCGCCAGCAGTCAGGAAAGTCGACTTGTCACGGCCGCTGTGGCCATCAGCTACAACGTTCGACAGGCTCTTGTGAGCAACACCGCCGGAAACGTATGGACGCAGAGCGTCGCCTACGGTGCCGAAGTGGTACTGAGCGTTCAGACCAAAGTTGTCGCCTTGCAGCTTCTGGTTGCCAGTGTTGGTCGACGAACGAGTGTAGTTGGTCTTGTCGTAAGCGAAGTTGATCGACACGTCATCAGTGATGAAGTAACCGATCGATGCGCCTGGGTTGTAACCGTCTTGTACGTGGTTGACGCTGTCGTTGTACTGTTTTTTGTAGAACAGTTCACCCTCGACCGCGCCTTGGCCTTGTGCCAGGGCACCGAACGAAGTTGCGGCTACAAAGGAACCAATGGCAATGCCCAAGGTGTTTTTCAGTTTCATCCGTTAAATCCCCATCTGGTGATTGTAAAGCAGTCCCACATACCGGGGGACAACTCGGCGGCAAGTCTATCAGACCTTGCCTACACGTAGAGCCATTTGCACTGAACTAAGTTTCAGCAAGACCTGCAAATTTCTCACGCAATTTATCAAGAGCGCGCTTGTATCTCATCTTCGTCGCGCTCAAACCCATATGCATTATGTCTGCGATTTCCTGAAATTCCAGTTCTGCGACAAAACGCAGCACTAAAATTTCGCGATCAATCGGATTCACATGCACCAACCAGCGATCAAGTCCGCCCTTTTCCTCAGGTTTCGGCGCCTTTTCCTCAGACGCTTCCTCAAGGGGGTCAATACTTAATGCGTCCATCAAGCGACGCTTTCGCCGTTCCTTTCGATACTGTGTGATGCATTCGTTGTAAGTGATGCTATATAGCCATGTCTTGAATTTCGATTTTCCTTCGAAATTTTTCAAGCCGTACAACACCTTAAGCATCACTTCCTGACAGACATCATCCGCGTCCCTATCGTTCCCTAAATACCTTGAACAAACGTTGAACAAAGTGCGTTGATAGCGACGCATCAATTCTTCATAAGCACGCGTAACGTGAAACAACTCATCATGCGCGCGCGCAACCAACTCCTCATCAGAGAGCTCGCGGGGATCGTAGCGCATGGATAGCGATTGGGCTTTATTCAAAACGAGTCGTGCCGACAGTCAGGTCAATGGCCACCGTATCAGCCTTCAAAGCAGGCATTTTTACGGCGGCATACATTAGCAGGGTTTGCCGCATTAGCGGCTTGTCACGTGCTGCTCCAGCAAGATCCGATTGGAAATGGAGACTAGCTCACCTTCCTCGGTCAGCAACGTGGTTTTAACCGTGCCGATCTCTTCGATCTGCCCTTCGACCTCGCCAACTCGCACTTCTTGCCCAACTTGGTACAACTCACGCACATAGATCCCGGCCAGAATCTGACCGGCAATTTCACGACTTCCCAAGCCCATGGCCAAGGCCACAGCCAGACCAACGGTAATCAACACAATCACAATCACGTGGTTCAGCAGGTCGGTTTTGACCTCCAACTGACTGATAGCCACGGAAATACTGATGATGATGACCAACCCCTGGGCAACACGCCCCAGGCCGCTTGCGTAATCAAACCCGACGCTCTCGGCCGCTCCCCGCACCAGGCCATTGAGCAACTGTGCAAGTAGCACACCCGCCAACAACACTAGCAAAGCTCCGAAAACCTTGGGCAAATAAACCGTAAAAATATCCAGTGCCGCAGAAACGCGGTCCAGCCCCAGCGATTGCGCCGCCGACACCAGAAACACCAGCAGGATGAACCAGTAAACAATTTTGCCAATGAGGATCGAGATCGGCACCTTGATGCCGATGCGAGCCAGAATCTTGGTCAGGCCGGTGCCGCCCATGAGGCGATCGAGGCCCAACTTTGCGAGCAACTTGGACAGCAGGGTATCGAGCAGTTTGGCAACCACGAAGCCCAGCAGTACGACAACCAGCGCCCCGAAAAGGTTCGGGATGAAGTTGGCAATTTTAGTCCACAGGGCAGTCATTGCCGTGACCAGGCTCTGAGTCCAGAGATCAAGTTCCATGTTCAATCAGCCTTATCAACAGGGCGAGCAGCAGGTTTGCGCCGCGAAACGGGCGCAATATGGGCCGAACCGCTATTCAATGCAATCGTCAGCGCTTGCATCCAGCGACCGGGCAGGCTGAATAGATCGCCCGCGCCTACCTGGCGATTGGCGGTTTTCAGCACTCGCCCCAAACACGCATCATCGTCACGGCTGGATGACGGCGTTTTGAGCATTTCACGTAGCGACTGTTCAAACGGATCGTGCATATGCACCTCTCGGTATCTCAGTGAAAGACGCAAGCCACTTTAATCGGGTCACATTCCGCGCCCATTCAAAGCCACTGCAAACGTCGATAAAACCACCACTGCACGACGGCAATCACCACCATCAGGCTGCAAACCACGGGAAAACCCCAAGGATTATTAGAGAACGGCACGCCGCCCACATTGATCCCGAGCAAGCCCGTGAGAAATGTAATCGGTAAAAAGATCCCGGTGATCACCCCGAAGCGGTACATGATGCGGCTCATGCGCTCGCTCATGCGCCGGTCTACGGCCTCAAGCACCAGCCCCACGCGCTCTCGCGTGAGTTCGAGCTCTTCCAGGTAGCGCGTCAGGCTGTTGTTGAGCTCGTTCCAGTAATCGAGCACATCACTGCTGAACCACGGGATTTTTGTTCGCGCGAGTTGCCCGAAAATATCCCGTTGCGGCGCCAGAAAACGACGCAAACCGGCGGCTCTTCGACGGATCGGCAAGATAGCACCGTGCTCCGGCGTATACCGTTCGTCGGCATCTATCTTATCTTCTTCGTCATCGACGATTTCGGACAGGTCGCCGATCAAATCCTGGACCTTCAGCGTCAGGTTTTGAGCCAGGTACAAGATCAATTCGGCGGGATCTTTTGGGCCATCGCCTTGCTCAAAATCACTGAGCATTTCATCAATGGCACGCAGCCTTCGCAAACGCAGTGAGATAACCCGCTGCGAGCTGCCGAAGATGCGCAGCGAAACCATGTCTTCCGGCTCAGCGCCCGGATTGAGGTTAACCCCGCGCAAAAACAGCAACAGTTCGTTGTTGGGCAAGGTCAACAGACGGGGACGGGTGTTTTCTTCGAGCAGCAAATCACAACTGAAATCGCTCAAACCACTGGAACCGCGCAGCCAGGTCTGGGCTTGCGGGTGACTGCGATCCCAGTGCAACCAAAGGCTTTCATGACTTTGCAGTTCCAGCGTGTCCAGCTCAGTGCGCGGGATATGGCGAGCACCGCCCTTACCGTCCAGCACCAGGGCATACACCAGCCCCCACTGTGCGTTGTCTTCCTCTTGCATCCGTGGTCCTTGTGATTAGAGCGTTGAGCTTTTGCCCTGAATCATGTCGGCATTTTCAGAGCTGAAGGCGAAATAATAACGCCATTGTTATCGGCATAAATGAATTCTCCGGGACGGAACGTAACACCCGCAAAGGTCACCGCCACGTTCAAATCGCCAATGCCGCGCTTGTCAGTCTTCATCGGGTGGCTGGCCAGCGCCTGAACGCCCAGGTTTGTTTGCGCAATCACGTCGACGTCGCGGATGCAGCCATAAATCACCAAACCTTCCCAGCCATTTTTAGCGGCCTTTTCAGCCAGCATGTCGCCCAGCAACGCCCGGCGCAGAGAGCCGCCGCCATCCACCACCAGCACCTTGCCATGGCCCTTGAGCTCAACCTGCTCCTTGACCAGCGAGTTGTCTTCAAAGCACTTGATGGTCACGATCTCACCACCAAAGGAATCACGCCCGCCAAAGTTGCTGAACAGGGGGTCCAGCACTTGCACCAGCTCTGGATAGGCATCGCACAAGTCGGGGGTAAGGTAGTGATTCATGAACTAGCTCCTGTTTAAGGTGGGCGCAGCAAGATGAAAAACGGCAGCACTACTGTTATAGACGTTCTGACGAGCGCTGGCGTTAAACATGCCGCGCACTCGCCAAAGAGAACTCATTAGCTAACCGGCCACAAAATATGACCAGAAACACCACAAGCGTCATATAGTAGCCGCAACCACTACCCGCCGAAACCCCCTACCCCTTGCCGAGCGGTTTCAATCAACGCATTTCAGCGTGGGCCAGCCAGTTCAGCACCCGCGGCCACACCTCTTGCTGAGCCGCCGGGCTGACCAGCATGTCGACATGGTTAAAGTCGGAACTGAACCCCTGCTCGCGCCCCAGGCACACAAACTGGCGCGGCGCGGCGCCCAGTTGGTCATACAGCTTGCGGCAAGCCCATTCCGGCGTTTGTCGGTCGCCCGCCGCGGCCACCACCAGCACCGGCAGTTCAACCTGTGCCAAGCCGGCCCACCAATCGCGATCCGCGTCTTTAAAACGGCCCATAAAGCCATTCCAGCGCAGGGTTTCGAGTGCGATGCTGACCGGCTCATCTTCAGGGCCACGTTTAAGACGGGTGCCTGACAACTGCGCAAATCGCTTCAACAACAGATAAGCGCCCCACTGCACCGGCGGGATTTTCAGCGACCAGTAGCGGCGATTGATCTGACAGCCAAAAAACGCCGCCGAGGCCACGTCTGCCGCCTGCAGATACTCACCGCCCAGGGCTGCCGCCAGGCTGATAGCGCCTTGGGAATGGCCGATCCAATGCGGCGTTTGCCCGCTTTGCTCGCGCACAAACGCACCAATGGCTGGCAAATCGTAGCGGGCGTAATCCGCCACCCGATTTTTGGCCCAGTGAATATTGCGCGACGACAAACCATGGCCGCGCATTTCAGGCAGCCACACATCAAAGCCGGCCCGGGCCAAAAAGGCCCCTAGCCCGACACCTTTGGGCGAATACCAGAAGCGTCGATTGGAAAAACTGCCGTGCAACAAAATGACCGGCACACCCCGCACCTGGCCCGCATCGGCCATGCCCAGACGGGTCACCACCAACTCCACGGAAATATCCGGGCTGTTGGCGGGTTTCAAGCGATAGACGTCTTCGCTCAGATCACCCCGTCGCTCAGCGCTGATCAGGGCAACGGGAAATAAATGGCTGCTGCTTTGCATAATGCTCTTGCACAAAAAAGGGCGAATCCGAACACGAACTCGCCCTAACACGTATAGAGAGCAAGGCAACCCATGGGTTGCCCTGCCCCTTCTCTCAACGACTCAAGCTTGCGCTTGGCCTTCAGCCAGGAAGAACCAGGTTTCCAGTACGGTGTCCGGGTTCAACGACACACTTTCAATGCCTTGCTCCATCAGCCACAGCGCCAGATCCGGGTGATCGGATGGGCCCTGACCGCAAATACCGATGTATTTGCCAGCCTTGTTGCACGCCTGAATAGCGTTGGACAGCAGCTTTTTAACGGCCGGGTTACGCTCGTCAAACAAGTGAGCGATCACGCCGGAGTCACGGTCCAGGCCCAGGGTCAACTGAGTCAGGTCGTTGGAGCCGATCGAGAAACCGTCGAAGAATTCAAGGAACTCTTCAGCCAGGATCGCGTTGGATGGCAGCTCGCACATCATGATGATGCGCAGGCCGTTTTCGCCACGCTTGAGGCCGTTTTCAGCCAGCAGGTCGATCACTTGGCTCGCTTCGCCCAGGGTGCGTACGAACGGCACCATGATTTCGACGTTGGTAAAGCCCATGTCGTTGCGCACGCGCTTGAGGGCACGGCACTCGAGCTCGAAGCAATCGCGGAAGTTTTCGCTGATGTAACGCGAAGCACCACGGAAGCCCAGCATCGGGTTTTCTTCTTCCGGCTCGTACAGTTTGCCGCCGATCAGGTTGGCGTATTCGTTGGACTTGAAGTCCGACAGACGCACGATCACTTTTTTCGGGGTAAACGCGCCAGCCAGGGTGCTGATGCCTTCAACCAGTTTGTCGACGTAGAAATCAACCGGATCGCTGTAACCCGCGATGCGCTTGTCGACGCTGTCTTTGATTTCTTGCGGCAAACCGTCGTAGTTCAGCAGTGCCTTTGGGTGCACGCCGATCATACGGTTGATGATGAACTCCAGGCGGGCCAGGCCCACACCGGCGTTCGGCAGTTGCGCGAAGTCAAACGCACGGTCCGGGTTACCCACGTTCATCATGATTTTGAACGGCAGTTCCGGCATGGCATCGACGGAGTTTTTCTTGATGTCGAAGCCCAGCTCACCTTCGAAGATGAAACCGGTATCGCCTTCAGCACACGAAACCGTCACGCCCTGGCCGTCTTTGAGCAACTGAGTGGCGTTGCCGCAACCGACGACCGCCGGGATACCCAGCTCACGCGCGATGATCGCGGCGTGGCAGGTACGGCCACCGCGGTTGGTAACGATAGCGCTGGCGCGCTTCATGACCGGTTCCCAGTCCGGGTCAGTCATGTCCGACACCAACACGTCGCCCGGCTGGACTTTGTCCATCTCGGAGACGTCTTTAATGATGCGTACCTTGCCCGCGCCGATGCGCTGGCCAATGGCGCGACCTTCAACCAGCACAGTGCCGGTTTCTTTGAGCAGGTAACGCTCCATCACGTTGGCCTGGGTGCGGCTCTTCACGGTTTCAGGACGGGCCTGAACAATGTACAGCTTGCCGTCGTCGCCATCTTTGGCCCACTCGATGTCCATCGGGCACTTGTAGTGCTTCTCGATGATCATCGCTTGCTTGGCCAGTTCGTTGATTTCAGCGTCGCTCAGGCAGAAACGCTCGCGGTCCGCCTTCTCTACGTCGATGACCTTGACCGATTTACCGGCCTTGGCTTCGTCGCCGTAGATCATTTTGATCGCTTTGCTACCCAGGTTGCGGCGCAGAATCGCTGGGCGACCGGCTTCCAGGGTTGGTTTGTGAACGTAGAATTCGTCCGGGTTGACCGCGCCTTGTACGACGGTTTCGCCCAGGCCGTAGGCGCCGGTGATGAACACCACATCACGGAAGCCCGACTCGGTGTCCAGGGTGAACATCACGCCTGCGGTGCCGGTTTCGGAACGCACCATGCGCTGTACGCCAGCCGACAGGGCCACCAGCTTGTGGTCAAACCCTTGGTGCACGCGGTAAGAAATCGCACGGTCGTTGAACAGGGAAGCGAACACTTCCTTGGCCGCACGAATCACGTTTTCAACGCCACGGATGTTCAGGAAGGTTTCTTGCTGACCGGCAAAGGAGGCGTCCGGCAAGTCTTCGGCGGTGGCCGAAGAACGTACGGCAACGGCCATGTCCGGGTTGCCTTGCGAGAGGGTCGCAAACGCAGCACGGATTTCAGCGTTGAGTTTCTCAGGGAACTCGGCTTCCATGATCCATTGACGGATCTGGGCGCCGGTCTTGGCCAGGGCGTTGACGTCATCAACATCCAGCGCGTCCAACGCTGCATGGATCTGATCGTTCAAGCCGCTCAGCTCAAGAAAATCACGGTATGCCTGGGAAGTCGTCGCAAAACCACCGGGAACCGATACACCAGCGCCTGCAAGGTTGCTGATCATCTCGCCGAGGGATGCGTTCTTGCCCCCCACATGCTCCACATCATGGACGCCGAGCTTATCGAGGGAAACTACGTACTCTACCAAGGTGATCTCTCCACTAACTGTGTTGGAAAAGCTCAGGGTGCCGGACACTCCATCTATGGAGTATCTCGGCGATTGTGGCCTGGACCTGGAAAATAAGTGACACTGCCTGCCATTGCGGGCGACAAAATCGCGCCTATCATATCCAAGAAACGTCACCAGCTTAAGGCCCAAGGCGCAAATGAAACGATCTGCTTTCTTTATATCCGACGGCACCGGCATCACAGCCGAAACCCTCGGCCAGAGTTTGTTGGCGCAATTCGAAAACGTGACCTTCAGCAAATTCACACGCCCTTATATAGATACCGTGGAAAAAGCGCGGGCAATGGTACAACAAATCGACAACGCCGCCGAAAAAGACGGTGTTCGCCCGATAATCTTCGACACTATCGTCAATCAGGATATTCGCGAAGTCCTCGCGACCGCCAATGGCTTCATGATCGACATTTTCTCCAGCTTCCTGGCGCCTCTGGAGCAGGAACTGGCGGAACATTCCTCCTATTCGGTGGGTAAATCCCACTCAATTGGCCATAACTCCAACTATATGGAGCGTATCGAGGCGGTGAACTTTGCCCTCGACAACGACGACGGCGCGCGCACACACAAATACGACAAGGCCGACCTGATTCTGGTGGGCGTGTCACGTTGCGGTAAAACCCCGACCTGCCTGTACATGGCCATGCAATTCGGCATTCGGGCGGCCAACTACCCGTTGACCGAAGACGACATGGAAAGCCTGAAGCTGCCCGCGGCCTTACGCGCGCACAAGCACAAACTGTTCGGCCTGACCATCGACCCGGATCGCCTCACCGCCATTCGCAACGAGCGCAAGCCCAACAGCCGCTACTCCAGCTACGCCCAGTGCGAATTTGAAGTGCGCGAAGTCGAAAGCCTGTTCCAGCGCGAAAACATCCCGCACATCAACTCCACCCATTTCTCGGTAGAAGAAATCTCGGCCAAGATCCTGGTCGAAAAAGGCGTGGAGCGACGTTTTAAATAACCCCACCGCCTTGTAGGAGCGAGCTTGCCTCGCGATCTTTTAAACCATCAAAAGATCGCGAGACAAGCTCGCTCCTACAGGGGATTGGGTTTAAATCACCAGCAAATCAATAAATGCATGAACCGGCGTTGCTTCAAGCTTCGCCTGGTCTTTGCACAGTTCAAAAATCTGCTTGCAGCGTTGGCCGACAAAGCGCGTGGCCAGGTTGGCCTTGAACTTGTCTTCCAGCAACGGAATGCCTTCAGCCCGGCGCCGACGATGGCCGATCGGGTACTCCACCACCACCTGCTCCGTGTGGGTGCCGTCCTTGAAAAGCACCTGAATGGCGTTGGCAATCGAACGCTTGTCGGCCTCCAGGTATTCACGGGTGTAGCGCGGTTCTTCGACAATGACCATCTTCTCGCGCAGTTCATCAATGATCGGATGCGCGGCGTGGAAATCGTCTTCGTACTGCTCAGCCACCAGGTTGCCAAATGCCAGCGGCACGGCGGTCATGTATTGAATGCAGTGATCTCGATCCGCCGCATTGGCCAGTTGGCCTTGCTTGGAAATGATCCGGATCGCGGATTCGTGGGTGGTGATCACGATTTTGTCGATCTCATGCAAGCGATCTTTCACCTGCGGGTGCAAGGTCACGGCCGCTTCGCACGCCGTTTGCGCATGGAACTCAGCCGGGAAACTGATCTTGAACAGCACGTTTTCCATCACATAGGTGCCATAAGGCTGTGACAGGCTGAATTGGCGCTGCCCTTCAGGCTTAAGCGCCAGGTCCTTGTTGGTGTGGCTGAACAGTACGTCGTAAAAGCCCCACTGCGGCGCCGTCAGCACGCCCGGAATGCCCATTTCACCGCGCAGCGCGATATCTGCCAGGCGCACGCCGCGGCTCGACGCATCCCCCGCTGCCCACGACTTGCGCGAGCCGGCGTTCGGCGCGTGGCGATAGGTGCGCAAGGCCTGACCATCGACAAACGCATGGGACAACGCCGCCAGCAACTGCTCGCGGTCAGCGCCCATCAGCTTGGCACAGACCGCCGTCGACGCGACTTTCACCAGCAGCACATGGTCAAGGCCGACGCGATTGAAAGAGTTTTCCAGAGCAATGACGCCTTGAATCTCATGCGCCATGATCATCGCTTCCAGCACCGCACGCACGGTCAACGGCGCTTCGCCATTGGCCACACGTTTTTGCGAGAGGTGATCGGCCACCGCCAGAATACCGCCCAGGTTATCCGAAGGATGCCCCCACTCCGCCGCCAGCCAGGTGTCGTTGTAATCCAGCCAACGGACGATACAGCCAATGTCCCATGCAGCCTTGACCGGATCCAGGCGAAACGACGTACCGGGCACACGGGCGCCGAACGGCACCACCGTGCCCTCGACAATCGGGCCCAGGTGCTTGGTGCATTCCGGAAAACGCAACGCCAGCAGGCCGCAGCCCAAGGTGTCCATCAGGCAGTTTCGGGCGGTGTTCAGGGCTTCTGGGGAAGTGATGCGGTAGGTCAGGACGTAGTCAGCAATGTCCTGCAAAACCTTGTCATAGTCGGGACGGTTGTTGAGGTCGACGTTGGCGCTCATGTGGAGTGACTCCAAGTGGGTGAATGAGTGTCGTGTTCCATCCTCAGGGTCAGGCTGGCAGGTCTGAATGCCCGCTCTACATACCAATTGTAGGAGCGAGCTTGCCTCGCGATCTGTTGGGTCGTTAAGAGATCGCGAGACAAGCTCGCTCCTACAGGTTTTTATTTCAAATCGGGGGCACCCGCACCCAACCTTCCATCAAGACCCGCGCGCTGCGGCTCATGATGGCTTTGGTCACGGTCCATTCGCCGTCAACCTGCTGCGCTTGTGCGCCCACCCGCAGGGTGCCCGACGGATGGCCGAAGCGCACGGCGCTGCGCAATTCACCACCCGCGGCCAGGTTGACCAAGGTGCCCGGAATGGCGGCTGCCGTGCCAATCGCTACCGCAGCGGTGCCCATCATGGCGTGGTGCAGTTTGCCCATAGACAAGGCACGCACCAGCAAATCAATGCTGTTCGCGCTCACCGGCTTACCGCTGGACGAAAAGTAATCCGCAGGCTTGGCCACAAACGCCACTTTGGGGGTGTGCTGGCGCTTGGCGGCATCGTCGAGGTTATCGATCAGGCCCATGCGCAACGCACCGTGGGCACGAATGGTTTCGAACAGCGCCAGCGCTTTCGCATCCGCGTTGATGTCGTTCTGCAGTTCCGTACCGGTGTAACCGATGTCGTGGGCATTAACGAAAATGGTCGGGATGCCCGCATTGATCATCGTGACTTTAAGGGTGCCGACGCCCGGCACTTCCAGGTCGTCCACCAGGTTGCCGGTGGGGAACATCGAACCGCCCGCGCCCTCTTCTTCTGCCGCCGGGTTGAGGAACTCAAGCTGAACCTCTGCCGCCGGAAAGGTCACGCCATCCAGTTCAAAGTCGCCGGTTTCCTGGACCGCGCCGTCAGTAATAGGCACGTGGGCAATAATGGTTTTGCTGATGTTGGCTTGCCAGATGCGCACCACCGCCGTGCCGTTACGCGGTATACGGCTTGGGTCGACCAGACCGCTGCTGATGGCGAACGAACCGACCGCCGCCGACAGGTTGCCGCAGTTGCCGCTCCAGTCGACAAAAGGCTTGTCGATCGACACCTGACCAAACAGGTAGTCGACGTCATGGTCAGCGTGTAGGCTTTTGCTGACGATCACGGTTTTGCTGGTGCTGGACGTGGCGGCGCCCATGCCGTCGATTTGCTTCTCATAAGGGTCCGGGCTGCCGATCACCCGCAACAACAACGCATCACGGGCCGCCCCCGGCACCTGAGCTACGTCAGGCAAGTCGAGCAGGCTGAAAAACACCCCTTTACTGGTACCGCCCCGCATATACGTCGCCGGGATTTTGATTTGCGCTGCAAAAGCCATGAATAGAATCCTGTCATGTCCTCTGTAGGAGCGAGCTCGCCTCGCGATCTTTTTAAAAGATCAAAAGATCGCGAGGCGAGCTCGCTCCTACAGGAAGTGGTTAAGCGGCTGCCGACTCCAGGAAGTCCTGGGCAAAGCGCTGCAACACGCCGCCCGCTTCGTAGATCGACACTTCTTCAGCCGTGTCCAGGCGGCAAGTCACCGGCACCTCGACGCGCTCGCCATTTTTACGGGTAATCACCAGCGTCAGCGTGGCACGCGGGGTGCGCTCGCCAATCACGTCGTAGGTTTCACTGCCGTCGATCTGCAAGGTTTTGCGGTTGGTGCCCGGCATGAACTCCAACGGCAACACGCCCATACCCACCAGGTTAGTGCGGTGAATGCGCTCAAAACCTTCGGCGGCAATCGCCTCCACACCCGCCAGGCGTACGCCCTTGGCCGCCCAGTCACGGGACGAACCCTGGCCATAGTCGGCACCGGCAATAATGATCAGCGGCTGCTTGCGATCCATGTAGGTTTCAATCGCTTCCCACATGCGCATCACCTGGCCTTCCGGCTCGAGGCGGGTCAGCGAACCCTGCTTGACCTTGCCGTCCTCGATGACCATTTCGTTGAACAGTTTCGGGTTGGCAAAGGTCGCGCGCTGGGCGGTAAGGTGGTCGCCACGGTGGGTGGCATAGGAGTTGAAGTCGACTTCCGGCAAGCCCATTTTCGCCAGGTATTCACCGGCGGCGCTGTCGAGCATGATCGCGTTGGACGGCGACAAATGGTCGGTGGTGATGTTGTCCGGCAGCACGGCCAGCGGGCGCATGCCCTTGAGCGGACGCGCACCGGCCAGCGCCCCTTCCCAGTACGGCGGGCGGCGGATATAGGTGCTTTGCGGGCGCCAGTCGTACAGCGGCTCGACTTTCGGGCCGGTGTCTTCGTGAATGGCGAACATCGGAATGTACACCTGGCGGAACTGCTCCGGTTTCACCGAAGCCTTGACCACTGCGTCGATTTCTTCATCCTTCGGCCAGATGTCTTTCAGGCGGATTTCATTGCCCTGAGCGTCCAGGCCCAGCACGTCTTTTTCGATGTCAAAACGAATGGTCCCGGCAATCGCATAAGCCACCACCAGCGGCGGCGAGGCCAGAAACGCCTGCTTGGCGTACGGGTGAATACGCCCGTCAAAGTTACGGTTCCCCGACAGCACGGCCGTGGCGTAGAGGTCACGGTCGATGATTTCTTGCTGAATCACCGGGTCCAGCGCCCCGGACATGCCGTTGCACGTGGTGCAGGCAAACGCCACAACGCCAAAGCCCAGTTGCTCCAGCTCGTCAGTCAGCCCCGCTTCATCCAGGTACAGCGCCACGGTTTTCGAGCCCGGCGCCAGCGACGATTTAACCCACGGTTTGCGGGTCAGCCCCAATTTGTTGGCGTTGCGGGCCAGCAAACCGGCGGCAATCACGTTGCGCGGGTTGCTGGTGTTGGTGCAACTGGTGATCGCAGCGATGATCACCGCGCCATCGGGCATTTGCCCCGGCACTTCATCCCACTGCCCGGCGATGCCTTTGCTCGCCAGATCGCTGGTGGCCACCCGCGCATGCGGGTTGCTTGGGCCAGCCATGTTGCGCACCACCGACGACAGGTCAAAGCTCAGGTTTCGCTCGTACTGCGCGCCCTTGAGGCTGTCGGCCCACAGACCGTTGACCTTGGCGTAGTGCTCCACCAACTGCACTTGCTGGTCTTCGCGGCCAGTCAGTTTGAGGTAATCGATGGTTTGTTGGTCGATGTAGAACATCGCCGCCGTGGCGCCGTATTCCGGGGCCATGTTGGAAATAGTCGCGCGGTCGCCCAGGGTCAGCGCCGCAGCGCCTTCGCCATAGAACTCCAGCCAGGCGCCGACCACTTTTTGCTTACGCAGGAACTCGGTCAGCGCCAGCACCATGTCGGTGGCGGTGATGCCCGGTTGCAGCTTGCCGGTCAGCTCAACGCCGACGATTTCTGGCAGGCGCATCCACGAGGCTCGACCGAGCATCACGCTTTCAGCTTCGAGGCCGCCGACGCCGATGGCGATCACGCCCAGCGAGTCGACGTGCGGGGTGTGGCTGTCGGTGCCGACGCAGGTGTCCGGGAAGGCTACGCCGTCACGCACCTGAATCACCGGAGACATTTTCTCTAGGTTGATCTGGTGCATGATGCCGTTACCCGGCGGGATCACGTCGACGTTTTTAAAGGCTTTTTTGGTCCACTCGATAAAGTGGAAACGGTCTTCGTTGCGGCGGTCTTCGATGGCGCGGTTCTTTTCAAACGCCTCGGGGTCATAACCGCCACATTCCACGGCCAGCGAGTGGTCGACAATCAGTTGGGTCGGCACCACCGGGTTGACTTGCGCCGGGTCGCCGCCCTGTTGGGCGATGGCATCACGCAGGCCTGCGAGGTCAACCAGAGCGGTTTGGCCAAGGATGTCGTGGCACACCACACGCGCCGGGAACCACGGAAAATCGAGGTCGCGCTTGCGCTCGATCAACTGGCTCAGGGAGGCATTTAACGTGGCCGGATCGCAACGCCGCACCAGGTTTTCGGCCAGCACGCGCGCGGTGTAAGGCAGTGTGTCGTAGGCACCGGGGGTGATCGCATCGACCGCCGCACGGGTGTCGAAGTAATCCAGCCGGGTGCCCGGCAGCGTTTTACGAAATTCAGTATTCATGGTGCGGGACTCGATCACGGTAATGACAAAAAAGAGTGACGGCGCAGCGCTCATGTGGGAGCGGGCTTGCTCGCGAAAGCATCGACACGGTCTTGCTGAAAGACCGAGGTAGCCGAATCGCGAGCAAGCCCGCTCCCACATTTAGTCAACAGCGGCCGTCAACTCCCTCATTCAGCGACGCTCGATTGGCACGAGCTTGCGCTGTTCAACGCCGATGTACTCGGCGCTTGGACGGATGATGCGGTTGTTGGCGCGCTGTTCGAACACGTGTGCAGCCCAGCCGGTCAGGCGCGAGCAGACAAAGATCGGGGTGAACAGCTTGGTCGGGATGCCCATGAAGTGGTACGCCGAGGCATGGTAGAAGTCGGCGTTGGGGAACAGCTTCTTTTGCTCCCACATGGTTTTGTCGATGGCTTCGGACACCGGGAACAGCACGGTATCGCCCACTTCTTCAGCCAGCTTTTTCGACCAGCCCTTGATCACCTCGTTACGCGGGTCGCTGTCTTTGTAGATCGCGTGGCCAAAGCCCATGATCTTGTCTTTGCGCGCCAGCATGCCGAGGGTGCCCTCGACCGCGTCTTCAGCCGAGGCAAAGCGCTCGATCATTTCCATGGCCGCTTCGTTGGCGCCACCGTGCAGCGGGCCGCGCAGCGAGCCGATGGCCGCAGTGATGCACGAATACAGATCGGACAGTGTCGATGCACAGACACGGGCGGTGAAGGTTGAGGCGTTGAACTCGTGTTCGGCATAGAGGATCAGCGACACGTTCATCACTTTGACGTGCAACTCGCTCGGCTTTTTGCCGTGCAGCAGGTGCAGGAAGTGACCGCCAATCGACGCTTCATCGCTCACGCACTCGATGCGCTTGGCGTCGTGGCTGAAGCGGTACCAGTAGCACATGATCGCCGGGAAGGCGGCCAGCAGGCGGTTGGTCTTGTCCAACTGCTCGGAGAAGTCTTTCTCCGGCTCCAGATTGCCCAGAAACGAGCAACCGGTGCGCATCACGTCCATCGGATGGGCGTCTGCGGGGATGCGTTCCAGCACTTCTTTCAGCGCTTGCGGCAAGTCGCGCAGGGTTTTCAGCTTGGCGGTGTAGTCAGCCAGCTGGGTTTTAGTCGGCAGTTCGCCGTTCAGCAGCAGGTAAGCCACTTCTTCGAACTGGGCATCGGCTGCCAGTTCACGCACGTCATAACCCCGATAAGTGAGGCCGGCGCCTTCCTGACCGACCGTCGACAGGGCTGTTTGCCCGGCCACCTGGCCACGTAATCCGGCACCACTCAATACTTTTGCTTCGGCCATTGCGCTCTCCAATCTTGAATTTGTTAGGGATTCGGCAAGTCTTTGTACATATCTCTGAGTTATTTCTTCGCTGCAAACAGCGCGTCGAGCTTCTGCTCAAATTCGTGGTAATTGATGGCGTCGTACAGCTCCATGCGGGTTTGCATGGTGTTGATCACGTTTTGCTGGGTACCGTCGCGGCGGATGGCGCCGTACACGTTCTCTGCCGCCTTGTTCATCGCCCGGAAAGCCGACAGCGGGTACAGCACCAGCGATACATCAACGCTAGCCAATTGCTCGGTGGTGTACAGCGGCGTTGCGCCGAACTCGGTGATGTTGGCCAGAATCGGCGCCTTGACCCGGTCGGCAAACAGTTTGTACATCTCAAGCTCGGTGATGGCTTCCGGGAAGACCATGTCGGCACCGGCTTCAACACATGCCGCCGCACGTTCAAGCGCCGACTCCAGGCCCTCGACCGCCAGCGCATCGGTGCGCGCCATGATCACGAAGCTGTCATCGGTGCGCGCATCCACCGCGGCTTTAATACGGTCGATCATTTCTTGTTGCGAAACGATCTCTTTGTTCGGGCGATGACCGCAACGCTTGGCGCCGACCTGGTCTTCGATGTGAATGGCCGCAGCGCCAAACTTGATCATCGACTTGACCGTGCGCGAAACGTTGAAGAACGACGAGCCAAAGCCCGTGTCCACGTCTACCAGCAGCGGCAGGTCGCACACGTCAGTGATACGGCGCACGTCGGTCAGCACGTCGTCCAGACCGGTAATGCCCAGGTCAGGCACGCCCAGCGAACCCGCAGCGACACCGCCACCCGACAGGTAAATCGCCTTGAAGCCGGCACGTTTGGCCAGCAGTGCGTGGTTGGCGTTGATCGCACCGACGACTTGCAGCGGGTGTTCGCTGGCGACTGCATCACGGAAACGCTGGCCTGGACTGTTTTTATTGCTCATGACTCACCTCGTGGAGTGGCTGTCTGCTGGGCGCTGTCTTGGTAGTGACGCGCGATATTGCGTTTGGAAGCGCCGATGTGGCGGCGCATCAACAACTCGGCCAGTTCGCCGTCGCGATCGGCAATGGCATCGAGAATCCGGTGGTGCTCGGCAAACGCCTGGTGCGGGCGGTTGGGGGTGGCGGAAAACTGGATGCGATACATGCGCACCAATTGATACAACTCACCACAGAGCATCTGGGTCAGCGTGCGATTGCCGCTGCCTTGAATAATCTTGTAATGAAAATCAAAGTCGCCTTCTTGCTGGTAGTACCCGACACCCGCCTGAAACGCCTCATCGCGCTCATGGGTTTCGAGCACCTGGCGCAACTCGGCGATGTCTTCATCGCTCATGCGCTCGGCCGCCAAACGGCAGGCCATGCCTTCAAGGGACTCGCGAATTTCGTAGAGTTCGATCAGCTCGGCATGGCTCAACGAGACGACGCGGGCGCCGACATGCGGGACGCGCACCAATAAACGCTGGCCTTCAAGCCGATGAATCGCCTCACGCAAAGGGCCGCGGCTGATGCCGTAGGTGCGCGCCAGTTCAGGTTCGGAGATCTTGCTGCCCGGGGCGATTTCGCCTTTAACAATGGCCGCCTGAATGCGTCGAAAGACGTTCTCGGACAAGGTTTCCGAGTCATCCTGGGTAACCAGGGACGGCTCCAGTGCTTGCTGCATATTGTCGACACCTTCGAAATCAATAGCGCAAAAACTAGCCATTTAAGCGCTATTAGTCAAAGGATAAATATGGATTGTCGACAATCATCGAATAAGACCTTGGTGTAATCGACATCACATACCGCCCGCGCAGACGGCGCGAACGCTGGCGCCATAAAACCATCATGTTAGAATGCCCGCCGCATCCGCCCTGCCCCTTTCCATCGGGCAGCCGCACGAGGAAACTTGCATCTTTGCCAGTCGCCTTGAACTGAAGATTGCAAGAGATCACGCCTCAATTTATGAAATTCATCACCCTCTTCACCTTTCTATGTCTGCTGTCGCTGCCGGGCCTGAGCCTTGGCGGCGAAAAAACCGTGTACGGCCTGAATGAATACGCCGAACTGGCAGGCATAGACCTGCTGGTTGCAGCCAAACTCGACACCGGCGCCAAAACCGCCTCGCTGAGCGCCCGCGACATCAAACGTTTTAAACGTGATGGTGAAAGCTGGGTGCGCTTTTACCTGGCCATCGACGACGCCCACAGCCACCCCATCGAACGCCCGCTGGCCCGCGTGAGCAAGATCAAACGCCGCTCCGGTGACTACGATCCTCAGGCCGACAAGAACTACACCTCACGCCCGGTCATCAGCCTGGAAATTTGTATGGGCAAGGCTTTACGCACCATCGAAGTGAACTTGACCGACCGAAGTGCGTTCCAATACCCGCTGTTGATTGGCTCCGAAGCGCTTAAACGCTTTGATGCGCTGGTCGACCCCAGTCTTAAATACGCTGCTGGCAAACCTGCCTGCGTCGCTAACGCTCAAATCGCAGAGTAATTGAAATGCGCGCTCTTACCCTTCACCTGAAAATCTTGATCACCATTCTGTTGGTGTTGGGCGTTTCAATTACCGCCTACCAGATTTTCGTCATCGGCATCCCTGTGACCGAAGACGCGACCGACGACCTGTGGAACATCGATGCCAAAGTCGAGTTCGTGGCCAACGCCAAAGACCCGGTCAAAATCCAGATGTTCGTCCCGCCGCTTAACCGCGATTACGTCAGCCTCAATGAGAGCTTTATCTCGAACAACTACGGGGTGAGCGTCAACCGCGTCGACGGCAACCGCAAGGTCACCTGGTCGGCACGCCGGGTCAGCGGCAAGCAAACCCTTTACTACCGCCTGGTCCTGACCAAGCGCTATTCGGGTGACAAAACCAAGGTCAAAGGCCCGGTATTCCGCGACAGCATCGCCGTCGACGGCCCGGAGAAAATCGCCGCCGAAGCCCTGCTCGCGCCGATTCGCCAACACTCTGCCGACGTCGAAACCTTTATCAGCGAAACCATCAAGCGGGTGAACAACCTCAATGATGACAACGTCAAGTTGCTGCTGGCGGGCGACTCGTCGACCCCGCACAAAGCCCAGATCATTGAATTGCTGCTATCGATTGCCCACGTCCCGATGGAGCGCGTGCACACCATCCGTCTGGTCGCCGATCAACCGCAAAACCCGGAGCTATGGCTGCGCAGCTTCAACGGCAACGACTGGCTGTACTTCAACCCGGAATCGGGCGAGCAAGGCCTGCCGTCTGACCGCCTGCTCTGGTGGATCGGCGACGAGCCGCTGGTGACGATGGATGGCGGCAAAAAAGCCAACGTGACGTTCAGCCTCAACAACAGCGAAATGAACGCCATTCGCCTGGCCAAGCTGACCGACGAGAACACCGACGCCAACTTCCTCGAGTACTCGCTGTACGGCTTGCCGCTGCAAACCCAGCAGACCTTCATGATCATGGTGATGATCCCGATTGGCGTACTGGTGATTCTGGTCCTGCGTAACCTGATCGGCCTGCAAACCCTCGGCACCTTTACCCCGGTACTGATCGCCCTGGCGTTCCGCGAAACCCAACTGGAGTTCGGCATCATCCTGTTTACGGTGATAACGGCGCTTGGGTTGATGCTGCGTTCCTATCTGGAACATCTGAAGTTGCAGATGCTGCCCAGGTTGTCGGTGGTGCTGACGTTCGTAGTAATCCTGATCGCCGCCATCAGCCTGTTCAGCCATAAACTGGGCCTTGAGCGCGGGCTGTCGGTGGCACTGTTCCCGATGGTGATTCTGACCATGACCATTGAGCGCCTGTCGATCACTTGGGAAGAGCGTGGCGGCGGCCATGCCATGAAAGTCGCCATCGGCACCCTGTTCGCCGCCACCCTGGCTTATCTGGTGATGAGCGTGCCTGAGCTGGTGTACTTCGTGTTCACCTTCCCGGCCGTGCTGCTGATTCTGGTGGCCTTCATGCTGGCCATGGGTCGTTATCGCGGCTACCGCCTGACCGAGCTGGTGCGTTTCAAAGCGTTCTTGAAGGCTGACTCCTGATGTTTGGCTTCTGGAAGACCTGGAAGGCCCTGGAAGCCAAGGGCATCATGGGCATCAATCGGCGCAATGCGGACTACGTACTCAAGTACAACAAACGCAGCCTGTACCCGATTGTGGATGACAAGATCATCACCAAAGAGCGCGCCATTGCCGCCGGCATTGATGTGCCGGAGTTGTACGGGGTGATCTCCACCGAGAAAGAAATCGAGAAACTCGATGACATCATCGGTGGCCGCTCGGACTTCGTGATCAAGCCCGCACAAGGCGCGGGCGGCGATGGCATCCTGGTAATTGCTGACCGCTTCGAAGACCGCTTTCGCACCGTGTCGGGCAAGATCATCAGCCACGAAGAAATCGAACATCAGATTTCCAGCATCCTCACCGGCCTGTATTCCCTGGGCGGGCACCGTGACCGGGCACTGATCGAGTACCGCGTCACGCCTGACCAGATCTTCAAAAGCATCAGCTATGAAGGCGTGCCGGACATACGCATCATTGTGCTGATGGGCTACCCGGTAATGGCCATGCTGCGCCTGCCGACCCGCCAATCGGGCGGCAAGGCCAACCTGCACCAGGGCGCCATCGGTGTGGGTGTCGACCTGGCAACCGGCCTGACCCTGCGCGGCACCTGGCTGAACAGCATCATCAGCAAGCACCCGGACACCACCAATGCGGTAGACGGCGTGCAACTGCCCAACTGGGACGGCTTCATGAAGCTGGCCGCCGGTTGCTATGAGCTATGCGGCCTGGGCTATATCGGGGTCGACATGGTGCTGGACCAGGACAAAGGCCCGTTGATTCTGGAACTCAATGCCCGCCCGGGCCTGAACATCCAGATCGCCAACAACTGCGGCCTGACCCTGCGCACCCACGCCGTGGAGGCCCACCTCGCCGAACTGGCAGAAAAAGGCATTCAAGAGACACCCGAAGAGCGCGTGCGCTTTACCCAAGAGCTGTTCGGGCATATTCACCAGCAATAAAGAATGATCCGATCGCAACATTGTTGTGGGAGCGGGCTTGCTCGCGATTCAGACAACCCGGTTTGTCTGAGTCACTGCGGTGATTCCATCGCGAGCAAGCCCGCTCCCACGGTTCCGACATAGCCTTGACGTCCTACACGAGACTACAATCAGCACCCCGCTCCGTTGGCTGATTGGCGTCGCATGTTGACCTGCTCTGTACACCCCCTGCCCTACCACCCCAACCCTGCCGTTTATTTTGCGGCGATTCGCCATGCCCCTGGCGCCGTGTTGCTGGACAGCGGGCGCCCGGCCGCAGAGCGCGGGCGCTATGACCTGCTGAGCGCCTGGCCAGTCGATGAGTTGAGCGTGCGGGCGGATGAATCAGGCCGCGGGTTTCTGCAACGCCTGCGTGATGCGCTAAAACTACTGGGTGACGCTGAACTGCCAGCGCCCTATGAGCTGCCTTTTGTCGGCGGGCTGATCGGCTACCTGAGTTATGACTTTGGCCGCCAGCTTGAACACCTGCCCGCCCAGTCGCTCAACGACCTGCATTTACCCGATGCACGGCTTGGGCTGTATGCTTGGGCGCTGGTCAGCGACCATCAGGCAGCGACCAGCCAACTGGTGTTTCACCCAAGCCTGGCGGTGGCCGAGCGCGAGCGCCTGATTGAACTGTTCGCTCAGCCGGCACAGACCGAGCCTGGTACGTTCTCGCTCAAACACCCCATGCAGCCCGACATCAGCGCCGAGTTTTACCGGCACGCCCTGCAAAAAATCCAGCACTACATTCAGGCGGGCGACTGCTACCAGGTCAATTACACCCAGCGTTTCAGCGCCCCCTGCGAGGGCGACCCGTGGGCCGCCTATTGCGCCTTGCGCGACGCGTGCCCGACGCCGTTTTCAGGCTTTGTCAGCCTGCCCGAAGACACTGCCATCCTCAGCCTGTCGCCCGAGCGCTTTGTGCATGTCAGCCAGAATCAGGTCGAAACCCGACCGATCAAAGGCACGCGCCCACGGGGTCAAAATCCGGCAGAAGATGCCGCCAACGCCGCCGAGCTGCTGGCCAGCACCAAGGACCGTGCGGAAAACCTGATGATCGTCGACTTGTTACGCAATGACCTGGGCCGCACCTGCCGCACCGGCTCGGTGAGCGTGCCGCAATTGATCGCCCTCGAAAGCTACCCCAACGTTCACCACTTGGTGAGCAGCGTTGTCGGTGAATTGGCGCCGGGCAAAGACGCGCTGGACCTGATCGGTGACAGCTTCCCCGGCGGCTCGATTACCGGCGCGCCGAAAATTCGCGCCATGCAGATCATTGATGAGCTGGAACCCACCCGGCGTAGCATTTACTGCGGCTCGCTGCTGTACCTGGATGTGCGCGGGGAAATGGACAGCTCAATCGCCATTCGCAGCCTGCTGGTCAAAGACGGCCGGGTCAATTGCTGGGGCGGCGGCGGAATCGTTGCCGACTCTGACTGGCACGATGAATATCAAGAATCGATCACCAAAGTGAAGGTGCTGCTCGACACGCTGCAAACCCTGTAGCGCGCGGTTTTTGCTACCATCCGCCCCACTAGAGAGCGCCCAGCGCCATTCACCGTAGGAAACCGCCTGATGAGCCATCCGTTCGACGTTGCGCAAACAGCCGCGACATACGCCAGCAAGTCCCCGCAGGACATTCTCAAACTCGCCTTTGAACATTTTGGCGACGAACTCTGGATCTCGTTCAGCGGCGCCGAAGACGTGGTGCTGGTGGACATGGCCTGGAAGCTCAACAAGAACGTCAAAGTGTTCAGCCTCGACACCGGGCGCCTGCACCCCGAGACCTATCGCTTTATTGAACAAGTACGCGATCACTACAAGATCCAGATCGAGCTGATCTCGCCGGACCAGGCCAAGCTGGAACCGTTCGTCAAAGAAAAAGGCTTGTTCAGCTTTTACAAAGACGGCCACGGCGAGTGCTGCGGCGTGCGCAAGATCGAACCGCTGCGACGCAAACTGTCGACTGTTAAAGCCTGGGCGACCGGCCAGCGCCGTGACCAAAGCCCTGGCACCCGCAGCCAGGTCGCGGCACTGGAAATCGACGGCGCGTTCTCGACGCCGGAGCGCCCGCTGTACAAATTCAACCCGCTGGCGCAAATGACCAGCGAGGAAGTCTGGGGCTACATCCGCATGCTCGAGCTGCCGTACAACAGCCTGCATGAGCGCGGTTACATCAGCATTGGCTGTGAGCCTTGCACCCGCCCGGTCCTGCCAAACCAGCACGAACGCGAAGGCCGCTGGTGGTGGGAAGAAGCCACGCAAAAGGAATGCGGCCTGCACGCCGGCAACCTGATCGCCAAGCACTAAACCCCCCACCTGTAGTCGCTGCCGAAGAATGAGGCTGCGATGGGTCGCGAAGCGCCCCCAAACGGCGGTCCTGCGGCCCGCATCGCAGCCTCGTACCTCGTCAGCGGCTACAGTGATTGAGTTGCATTTTTTCGCCCGCTTGCGTTTACCCCGAACTTACGTTCAGAATTAGCAATAATTCTCAATAACGTTTGAGTAATATTCTATGTCTTCGGGTGAACCTCCGTTCCAGGCCGCAATTTCAGACCTGTACTGCGAACATCACGGCTGGCTGTTTGGCTGGCTGCGCCGAAAACTCGGCTGTGCGCACAATGCTGCCGATCTGGCTCAGGACACCTTCGCCCGAATTCTCAATGCCCGTGATTCGGTGGCCTCCCTGCGCGAGCCGCGAGCGTTTCTGAGCACCACCGCCCGTCGGCTGATCATCGATCAAGTACGCCGCAAGCACATCGAAAACGCTTACCTGCAAGAGCTGGCCCTGACCGCCGAGGCACTGGAGGGCTTTCAGTCCCCCGAACACATCCTCAGCACCCTCGAAGCCCTTGAACACATCGCCTTTATGCTCGAAGGCCTGCACGATAACGTCCGCCAGGCGTTTGTCCTGTATTACCTCGACGGCCTGACCCAAAGCGAGATCGCCCGCCAACTGGGGTTATCCGACCGCACTGTGCGCAAATACCTGATTCAAGCCTTGCTGCATTGCAGCCATAGCCTGGATACCTGATGCCAGCGCCCCGCCAGATCATTGATGAGCAAGCGGCCGAGTGGATGCTGCGCCTGCACGAAGAAGGCTTCAGCGACGCGGCGCGTCTTGAGTTCGAGTGCTGGAAGCAGCAGAGCCCGCAACATGCCGCCGCCGCCCAGCGCATGCAAGACGCCATCAGTCGCCTGCAATCGCTGCGCGAACAGTCGGCCCCGGCAAAGGCCGCGTTGAATGCCGCCTTTACCGGGCGTAAACCCACGGCCCCGCGCAAGCACATACTGCGTGTTGTGCTGATTGCTGCATGCCTGGCCTTGCCCGTGACTCTGACGCTAAAAAGCCAGTACCCCGAACGCTGGCTGGCCGATATCAGCACCGGGCCCAACGACTGGAAGACCCTGCACCTGGCGGACGACTCCACCCTCACCCTCAGCGGTGCCAGTGCCGTCAACGTGCACTTCAACAGCACGGAGCGACGGATCGAATTGCTCCAGGGCGAAATTCTGGTCGAGGTGGCGCATGACCGTTCACGACCCTTTATCGTGCAGACCGCGCAGGGCACCATGCGCGCCCTGGGCACCCGTTTTGTGGTCAATCATCTGGCAGACACCACCGTGCTGAGCATGCTGCAGTCGCGGGTGGCGGCGCAAAGTGCCAACGAGCAACAAACCCTGGAAGTGGGCGCCGGCTCAAAGGCGTTGATCAGCCGCGACGCGGTAAAACTGTCTGGCACGGTAGACCCCGCCAGCATCAATGAAGCCTGGCGCCGCCATCAGTTGGTGGTCGAAAACCAGCCGCTGGATCAGGTGCTGGATGAGATAGCGCGCCATCGCCGCGGCCATCTGCAGTTTGATCGCAACGCCTTGGCCGACTTGCGCGTGACGGCCGTGCTGCCGCTGGATGACACCGACCGGGCGCTGCAATTGATCGCCGACACCCTGCCGTTGAGCATCAAAACCTATACCCCGTGGCTGATTGTGATCAGCCAGTTGCCGCCGCCTAAAAAATAATAATTCGCATTCGTTCCGCTTTTTTAGTGTCAGCCGTCAAGGAAGGTATACAGACCCATAAAGGATTGCGTTCTCCATGCTGACCTCCTCCCTTAGTCGCGGGCGTTTTCGCCCTCAGGCCTGCAAGCCACTGACACTGGCCATTCATTTGATTGTGGCGTCGGCGGCTGGTGTGTTGAGCACCTCGATCGCCCAGGCGCAAACGGCCGTGCAGACTTACGATATTCCTGCCGGGCCGCTGAGCAGCGCCTTGAATCGCTTCGCACAACAGGCGGGCGTGGCGATCATTTTTCAATCGCACAACCTTGAAGGGCTGACCACACCCGGTCTGCATGGGGTCTACAACGAGCAAAGCGGCTTTGAAACACTGCTGCACGGCAGCGGCTACACCGTGGTCAAAAGCACTAACGGTTACATGCTTGACGCCTTGCCTGCGGCGGGTAGCGCGCTTGAATTGGGCGCAACCCAGGTCAGCGCCAACCAGTTGGGCACCATCACTGAAGGCTCGGGCTCCTACACCCCCGGCAGCATCGCTACCGCCACGCGCATGGTGCTGACGCCCCGCGAAACCCCGCAGTCGATTTCGGTAGTCACACGCCAGGCGATGGACGATTTTGGCCTCACCTCGATTGATGACGTGATGCGCCATACCCCCGGCATCACCGTGGCCACCTATGACAGCGACCGCACCAGCTATTACTCGCGCGGCTTTGCGATCAAGAACTTCCAATACGACGGCATCCCGATCCTGCAAGACCCGCAATACTCCGCCGGGCACACCCTCACCGACACCGCGATTTACGACCGGGTAGAGATCCTCAAGGGCGCAACGGGCTTGCTCACTGGCGCTGGCGGCCCCGGCGGCACCATCAACATGGTGCGTAAAAAACCCACCCGCGAGTTCAAGGCCCACATCGATGTCGGCGCCGGCTCGTGGGACAACTACCGCTCGGAAATCGACGTCAGCGGGCCACTGACCGAAAGCGGCAATGTGCGGGGCCGGGCCGTGGCGGCCTACCAGGACAAACACTCGTTCATGGACCACTACAAACGCGACAGTGAGGTCTATTACGGGATTCTTGAGATTGATCTGGACCCAGACACCCTGCTCACCCTCGGCGCCGATTATCAGGACAACAACCCCAAAGGCTCCAGTTGGTCAGGCAGCGCCTCATTGTTCAACTCCGCCGGTGAACGCATCAGCACCCCGCGCTCGTTCAACAACAGCGCCAAGTGGAGCAGCTGGAAGCAATACACGCGCACCGCTTTCGCCACCCTCGAACACAGTTTTGACAACGGCTGGGTCGCCAAAGCCCAGTACAACCACCAGATCAACGGCTATAACGCCCCGCTGGGCGCTTTGCTGTTCCCCAACTTAGAAACCGGCGAAGCACGACTGCTGGCGCGCAAATATACCGGCGAATACGTCAGCGACAGCGGCGACATCTACGCCACCGGCCCGTTCGAGTTCCTGGGCCGCGAGCATGAACTGGTGGTTGGCGGTTCGGTATCGCGCTCGCACTGGACCGGCAACGACTACACCAGCGCCATCCAGTTTAAAAGCATGTACGACTACTACAACTGGAAAGGCGATGCGTATGAGCCGGACTGGGGCAACGTGACCTCGCGAAACGACGAAACTACCCGTCAGACCGGCACCTACATCACCGGCCGCTTCAGCCTTACCGATGACCTGACCCTGATGCTCGGTACCCGCGTGGCCGACTACACCCTCACCGGCACCAGCCAGGCCAAGGACACGGGCAAGGTGTTGCCGTATGCGGGGTTGATTTATGACATCAATCAAAACATCTCGGCCTACGCCAGCTACACCGAAATCTTCTTGCCGCAGTCGTATTACCGCAACCGCGACAACAAAATGCTTGAGCCCGATGAAGGCACCAACTACGAGATCGGCTTAAAGGGCGAGTTCTTCGACGGGCGACTGAATTCAAGCCTGGCCTACTTCGAAGTGCACCAGGACAACCGCCCGGAAGACGACACCGCCTACAACGCGAACCCGACCAACCCGGACATCGAGTACGCCTACAAGGGCATCAAGGCCACGACCAAAGGTTACGAAGCAGAAATCTCGGGCGAACTTCTGCCCGGCTGGCAACTGCAAGCGGGCTACACGCACAAGGTCAGCCGCGAAAAAGGCGGCAAGAAGGTGTCTACCTGGGAGCCCGAAGACCAGATCAACCTGTACACCAGTTACAAGCTGACCGGCGACTGGGACAAGCTCACCCTGGGCGGTGGCGTACGCTGGCAAGGCACGGGCTGGCAAATGCTGACCAACTGGAACAAGGGCGGCACCGTAGAGAAGTTTTCCCAAGACCCGTACTGGCTGGTGGACCTGATGGCGCGCTACCAGATCAGCAAAAACCTCTCGGCCACGGTCAACCTGAACAACGTGTTCGACAAGTCGTATTACACCAACATCGGCTTCTACAACTCGTCGTATTACGGTGATCCGCGCAACGTGATGGTGAGCACGCGCTGGGATTTCTAAAGCGCCCGTGCAGTAAACCTGCAGGAGCGAGCTTGTCTCGCGATCTTTTGAGTTTTAAAAGATCGCGAGGCAAGCTCGCTCCTACAGCCACATACAAAACACACGCGCACAAAAAAGCCCGCACTAGGCGGGCTTTCTGTGGATCACAAGCGTTCAAGGGGGCTTGTGTTCCGAATATGGCGCAGCGGACGGGACTCGAACCCGCGACCCCCGGCGTGACAGGCCGGTATTCTAACCGACTGAACTACCGCTGCGCGTAACACTGAAAGCGAATGGTGGGTGATGACGGGATCGAACCGCCGACCCTCTGCTTGTAAGGCAGATGCTCTCCCAGCTGAGCTAATCACCCTTTCACTTCACTCTCGTTGCGGGGCGCATTCTCTCACACTTTTTGTGTAAGTGGTTGTTTTTATTCAAGTTTTTTTCAAAACCGTTTAAAAACTACCGTTTCCAACGCCCTGCATCTTTGATTCAACAGCGAGCTGCTGAACCGAAGCCTTTCAGGAAAAGCCTGCATTCAGCGGACCTTCCCAACCACAAGCGTTCAAGGGGCTTGTGGTACAAAAAATGGCGCAGCGGACGGGACTCGAACCCGCGACCCCCGGCGTGACAGGCCGGTATTCTAACCGACTGAACTACCGCTGCGCGTAACACTGTGAGCGAATGGTGGGTGATGACGGGATCGAACCGCCGACCCTCTGCTTGTAAGGCAGATGCTCTCCCAGCTGAGCTAATCACCCTTTCACTCTCGGTGTGGCGCGCATTCTACGGAGCGACCTATAGTCTGGCAAGCACTTTTTAAAATAATTTTCTTATGCACGACAAAGGCTTAGCGCAGGGTTGGCCTATTAAGGCTATCAAGCGAATAATGCCCTCTTTGTATAAAGGAGTGATTCACCCCATGTGGTTCAAAAACCTGCTTATCTATCGCCTGACCCAAGATCTGCCTTTTGATGCGCAGGTGCTGGAAACGGCACTGGCCACCAAACCAGCCCGCCCGTGTGCAAGCCAGGAATTAGCCACCTACGGTTTCGTCGCCCCTTTCGGCAAAGGCGAAGACGCACCGCTGGTTCACGCCAGCCAGGACTTCCTGCTGATTGCCGCCCGTAAAGAAGAACGCATCCTGCCAGGCAGCGTTGTGCGTGATGCATTAAAGGAGAAGGTCGAAGAGATCGAAGCCGAGCAAATGCGCAAGGTCTATAAGAAGGAGCGTGACCAGCTCAAGGATGAAATCATCCAGGCCTTCCTGCCGCGTGCCTTTATTCGCCGTTCGGCCACCTTTGCCGCCATCGCGCCAAAACAGGGCCTGATCCTGGTCAACGCCTCCAGCCCTAAACGCGCCGAAGACTTGCTGTCCACCCTGCGTGAAGTGATCGGCTCGCTGCCGGTTCGCCCGCTGGGCGTAAAAGTCGCGCCAAGCGCCACCATGACCGAATGGGTCAAAACCCAAAAAGCGGCCGACAACTTCTTTGTGCTGGACGAGTGCGAACTGCGCGACACCCACGAAGACGGCGGGATTATCCGTTGCAAGCGTCAGGACCTGACCAGCGATGAAATCCAGTTGCACCTGAGCACTGGCAAAATCGTGACCCAACTGTCGCTGGCCTGGCAAGACAAGCTGTCGTTTGTGCTGGACGACAAACTGGTGGTTAAACGCCTGAAGTTTGAAGACCTGCTGCAAGACGAAGCCGAACAAAACGGCGGTGACGATGACCTCGGCCAACAAGACGCCAGCTTCACCTTGATGATGCTGACCTTCGGTGAGTTCTTGCCGCAGTTGTTTGAAGCGCTGGGCGGTGAAGAAATTCCACAAGGGATTTAACCCTGACGCCCGTGGGAGCGGGCTTGCTCGCGATTGGATCGACTCGTACATCACAATGACCGAGTGGCTTGCATCGCGAGCAAGCCCGCTCCCACAAAAGCCTGACCATAATAAGGAACACCATGCGTGCACTTGCTGCTTTAAGCCGCTTTGTCGGTAATACCTTTGCTTACTGGGTGCTGATTTTTGCCGTGCTGGCGTTTCTGCAGCCCGGGTGGTTTATCGGCCTCAAAGGCGCCATCGTGCCGCTTCTGGGTGTGGTGATGTTCGGCATGGGCCTGACCCTCAAACTCGATGACTTCGCTGAAGTCGCCCGCCACCCGTGGCGCGTTGCGCTAGGCGTGGTTGCTCATTTCGTGATCATGCCCGGGGTGGCGTGGTTGCTCTGCCAGATTTTCCACCTGCCGCCCGAGATCGCCGTCGGGGTGATTCTGGTGGGCTGCTGCCCAAGCGGCACGTCTTCCAATGTCATGACCTGGCTGGCGCGGGGCGACCTGGCCCTGTCCGTGGCGATTGCCGCCGTGACCACCCTCCTCGCCCCACTGCTGACCCCGGCGCTGATCTGGCTGCTGGCATCGGCCTGGTTGCCGGTGTCATTTATGGAGCTTTTCTGGTCAATCCTGCAGGTGGTGTTGCTGCCGATTGTGCTGGGCGTGCTGGTGCAACGCTTGCTCGGCGCGCGCGTGCACTTCGCGGTCGACGTGCTGCCGCTGGTGTCGGTGGTCAGCATTGTGATTATCGTTGCCGCCGTGGTGGCTGCCAGTCAGGCAAAAATTGCCGAGTCGGGCCTGTTGATCATGGCCGTGGTCATGCTGCACAACAGCTTTGGCTATTTGCTCGGCTACTTTACCGGCCGCCTGTTCAAGCTGCCGTTGGCCCAGCGCAAATCCCTGGCCCTGGAAGTCGGCATGCAGAACTCCGGCCTGGGCGCGGCATTGGCCAGCGCGCACTTTTCGCCGTTGGCAGCCGTGCCCAGTGCGCTGTTCAGTGTGTGGCACAACATTTCGGGGGCGTTGCTGTCGACGTATTTCCGCCGGATGAGTGAAAAGGACGATCGCTTGAAGGACAACCAGCCATCCGCTGACTGAAAACTCGGGGTTGATCGTCAGAAAAATCGTGTGCAATATAGTGCGCACTGCGGGGACGACCCTGCGACTCATCGAGTGATTAATCTGGGGACGACCCCATCAATTGATGGAGATAACCATGTCCTGGATTATTCTGTTTTTTGCCGGTCTGTTTGAAGTGGGCTGGGCCGTCGGCCTCAAATACACCGAAGGCTTCACCCGGCCAATCCCCACCGCCCTGACCGTTGCAGCCATGCTGGTCAGTCTTGGCCTGCTCGGCCTGGCCATGAAAGAACTGCCACTGGGCACCGCTTATGCCATCTGGACCGGTGTGGGCGCTGTCGGCACGGTCATCGCCGGGATCATTCTGTTTGGTGAATCCATGGCGCTGTTCCGACTGGCCAGCGTTGCGCTGATCATTGCCGGCCTGGCCGGGCTTAAGCTCAGCAGCTAAACGCTAGAGCGTGTCTCGCGATCTTCTGACAATCAAAAGATCGCGAGACTGGCTCGCCCTCCCCAGCCTTTACCTCACGCGACATCACCGCGCAATTCACTGACCCGCTCACGCAACAGCTTTTGTGTGGCTTCGCTGGCCGGTATCGGCGCGCCCGCCACCAGGGTGACCCGCGACCACAAGCGGCGGAAAAAGCCCTTGTTCGGGTCACGGCTGAAAAAGCTGCCCCACAGGCCTTGCAACGCCATCGGAATGACCGGCACTGGCGTCTGCTCCAAAATCACCCGAACCCCCGCCTTGAACTCGCTGATTTGGCCATCACTGGTCAACTTGCCTTCCGGGAAGATGCACACCAGTTCACCGTCATTCAAATACTGGGCAATCTTTCTGAACGCACGCTCATAGGTCGCCTCGTCTTCAGCACGCCCGGCGATCGGAATCGCGCCCGCAGTCCGGAAGATAAAGTTGAGCACCGGCAAGTTGTAGATTTTGTAATACATCACAAAGCGAATCGGCCGACGCACTGCGCCGCCGATCAACAACGCATCCACGAACGACACGTGGTTGCACACCAACAAGGCCGCCCCTTCATCCGGGATGGCTTCCAGGTTTTTGTGTTTGACGCGGTACATGGAATGGCTGAGCAGCCAGATCATGAAGCGCATGGTGAATTCAGGGACGATTTTGAAGATGTAGGTGTTGACCGCGATGTTCAGCAACGACACCACCAGAAACAGCTCTGGAATCGTCAGCTTGGCCACACTCAGCAGCAGGATGGTGACGACGGCCGACACCACCATAAACAGCGCATTGAGAATGTTGTTGGCGGCGATGACCCGGGCGCGTTCGTTTTCGGCGGTGCGCGACTGGATCAGCGCATATAGCGGCACTATATAGAAGCCGCCAAACACGCCCAGCCCCAAAATATCCAGCAACACCCACCAGGCCTGGCTAAAGCCCAGCACGCCGAGCCAGTCGTTGGCCTGGATGTTTTGCGGCATGTGCCCCGAATGCCACCACAGCAACAGGCCAAACACAGTCAGACCAAACGAGCCAAACGGTACCAGGCCGATTTCGACCTTACGCCCCGAGAGCTTTTCGCAGAGCATCGAGCCCACGGCAATGCCCACCGAAAACACGGTGAGAATCAGCGTCACCACGGTTTCATCGCCGTACAACCATTCTTTGGCGTAGGCCGGGATTTGCGTGAGATAAATCGCCCCGACAAACCAGAACCACGAGTTGCCGACCACTGACCGCGACACGGCAGGCGTCTGATTCAAACCCAGGCGCAGCGTGGCCCAGGTCTCACTGAAGATGTTCCAGTTAAGGCGCAGTTCTGGAGTGTCGGCAGCAACCCGCGGTATGGCGCGACTGGCCAGATACCCGAGCACGGCCACCGAAATAATCACCCCCGACACAATCACCGTGTAGTGCTGCGACGAGAGCATGATCCCGGCGCCGATGGTGCCCGCCAGAATCGATAAAAAGGTGCCCATTTCAACCAGGCCGTTACCGCCTACCAGTTCATCGTCGTGCAGGGTCTGCGGCAAGATCGAGTACTTCACCGGACCGAACAGAGCCGAGTGGGTGCCCATAGCAAACAGCGCGACCAGCATCAAGGTCAAATGATCGAACGCAAAACCGATGGCGCCGACAACCATGATGGCGATTTCGCCCAGTTTGATCAGACGAATCAGTTGGTCTTTGGGGTATTTTTCGCCAAATTGCCCGGCCAGCGCCGAGAACAAAAAGAACGGAATGATGAAGAGCAGCGCACACAGGTTGACCCAGATGCCGCGATCCCCATCGATGCTCAACTTATAAAGGATGGCGAGAATCAGCGACTGCTTGAACAGATTGTCATTGAGCGCACCCAGGGACTGGGTGACAAAGAACGGCAGGAAGCGACGCTTCCCGAGCAAACTGAACTGCGAAGGGTGACTCATCATCCATGTACTCAAGTTGCGCCGGAGGCTTTCTCATTGGAGTGTGGTTTTAACACTCAAGACACAACCTTACCCAGGTTCTGTAACGAAAAACGTCAATTTCGGCGTTTTCGCACAGAGCCTGGGCACATGGATTACTTCTTAAGTCCGGCGATGCACGGCGACACAAACAACTCGCCGCGCCAGGCACCTTTAAGGGTGCGCGAACCGACAATGAACCACATCATCACCAGCATCGCGACCAGCACACAGCCCACCACATCGAAAAAGCTCAGCTGCAACACATGGCCCAGACGCAAGGTGGCCAGCGAGTAAACACCCAGCGGGAAGGTAAAGCCCCACCAGCCCAGGTTGAACGGAATACCGGCACGGAAGTAGCGGATGGTGATCAGCAGCGCCATCAGAATCCACCACAGCCCGAAGCCCCACAGCGCGATACCCGAGATCAAACCCAAACCTTCGGCGATTTCACCGATACGGGCAAAACCATTGGCGGCAAAAATCGCGGGCGAATCAGCCCCCAACAGCAACATGCCCAGTGCACCGGTACCAATCGGCCCCAGCGCCAGCCAGCTCGACGCGGCCATGTTTTCGTGCGGCAACTTGTGCAGCGCCATACGCAACATCAGGATGGTCAAAATGCTGAAAGCAACCGGCACCGAAAACGCCCACAGCACATAGCTGGTGATCAGCACATGGAACTGCATCACCGGGTCAGTCAGATGCGGGGCGAGCAAGCCACCACTGGCCGCCGCCACTTCAGCCGCCACCACCGGCAACAGCCAGACCGCGGTCATCTGGTCGATGCTGTGATCCTGACGGGTGAACATCATGTAAGGGATCATCACCCCGAACGCCAGCGACATGGCCACATCCAACCACCACAGCACATGCGCCACCTGGACCATATCGCTGCCCCAGCGGGCGACGCCAAACAACAGAAAACCGTTGATGATGGTCGCCAGCCCCATGGGGATGGTGCCGAAAAACATCGACACGGTGGAGTGACCGAAGATCCTCCGCGCTTCATCGAAATACAGCACCCAGCGTGCGCCGTAGAGCAGGCTGAACAGAATGAACAAACCGATGTTGAACAGCCAGAGGCCTTCGGCAACGGCATGCAGCCCCGGGATCTGCACCGGCAATTGCGCCAGCGCCAGGGCCAGGACGCCTGTGCCCATGGTGGAGGCAAACCAGTTCGGAGTGAACTGGCGAATCATTTCGCGTGGGTGCTGCAATTGGCTCAGTGGCCGAAAGTCAGCTTTGGCAGTTGTTGTGCAATTCATGGGCTCCTCCTGTTCCTCTTGTGAGGTGATTCAAGAGTAGAACTGAATCGAATATCTATATAACGGGTAATTTCTCTAACTGTTATCTGTTTTACCTATATATGTGCGAAAGGCGCGGACTCAAGCCTTGCAAGGGCTGGCAGCTCGCCTTAAAAACACACTCAACAGTGCCCCCAGCGCCAGCACAATCAACACCACACTGAAGCCGTCGGCGGTTCTGACCAGACCAAAAATGCGCGTCAGGCTCCCCACCAGCAATACCGGCAAGCAGAACGCCAGATAACTGAGGATGTAAAAAGCCGACATCAAGCCCGCCCGCTCATGGGGCAGCGCCAACGGCACGACACTGCGGATGCTGCCTAAAAAGCCGGTGCCAAAACCGCTGCCAGCCACTAACGAGCCAAAGAAAAACAGCCCGAGGTTGCCGCTGTGAACGGCCAGCATGATCGTGCTGACGCCCACCACCAGCAAACTGGAACCCAGCGTCAGCACACGCGTGGCAGATTGATTGCGCATGCTGAAAATAGCCAGGGCGCCACTCAAGGTCAGCACGGCCACCATCGCCCCGCCCACCAGAAAAGAAGTTGAGCCCGTAGCGGCACGGATCAGTGATGGCACCAGCGCCAGATAAAAGCCCCCCATCGCCCATACGGCAACGTTGACCGGCAACACCTGCCACATCGCCGCACGTGCTTGAGACGGGATGTGCAAGCTGGGCCGCAACGAACCCAGTACGCCGGGTTGCGGGCTAACGCTCTCGGGCAATCGCCAGACATACACGGCCTGGGCAGCCAGCAAGCCGAGCAATACCCAGTACGCGAGGTGCAACGGTTGCGGCGCGAACTCCACCAGCACGCTGGTGCCAAATGCCCCGCAGGCCATGCCCACCAAGGGGGAAATGCTATTGATCAGCGGCCCCTGCTGGCGGTCGTTGTCCAGCATCGCAGCGCCCAGCGCACTGGTTGCCATGCCCGTGGCAAAGCCTTGCAACAACCGTGCAGCAATCAGCCAGGCCACGCTGTCGGCGCTGAGAAACAAGCCCATCGCCAGCATGTCGAGGATCAACGCGCAAAAAATGACTGGTTTGCGCCCCAAATAATCCGACAATGAGCCCACTGTCAGCAGCGCCGTCAGCAAGCTCAAGGCATAAACGCCGAAAATCAGGGTCAAAGTGGCGGCCGAAAAGTGCATGTTTTCCTGGTAGATACGGTACAGCGGCGTGGGCGCCGCAGAAGCCGCCAGAAAGGTCAGGACGGTAAGCCCGAGGAACACCATGCTGGAACGGTTTGGAGCCGGGATATCAGTGCTGTTGGACATACCATCCTCGCTAAAGCTAAGAATTTGCTTTTGCGGAGTGTGCGACGGCCTGCGGCTTAAAGCAAATTCTTTGTGTTAAGGTTTTACGCATGAACCAACCTAAGGAAGTACGCACGGGCGGGCGAAGTGCCCGCGTGCAGGAATCAATCCATTCGGCGGTGCGCCAACTGCTCAAGGAGCACGAACGCGCCAACGTCACCGTGCCCATGGTGGCCACCCTCGCCGGGGTCACCCCGTCGACCATTTATCGGCGCTGGGGCGACTTGAACGTATTGCTCGCCGACGTTGCCCTGGAGCGCATGCGCCCCGACACCGAGCCACTGGCCACGGGCAGTTTGCGCGGTGATATCCAGGCATGGGCCGAGCAGTATCTGGATGAAATGAACTCCGAACCCGGGCGCAACATGATGCGCGACGTGCAATGCAGCCCGACCAAAGGGACCTGCGTGCAGATCCTCGGCGCTCAGTTGCGGATCATCCTCGAACGTCACCGTGGGCACGTCGACCAACTGCCAGACATTGACCGCCTGTTGAACGTGATCGTCGCCCCGGTGGTGTTTCGCATCTTGTTTGCCGAAGCGCCATTAACGCTTGAACAACTGAATGAACAGATCGACCTGGCACTGGGCCAATGAGCCGCCCTGCGACACCAGGCCGCGCTCAGACCATGGTCGAGCCTGACGCGATTTAAACATCGTGCGAGACTAGACTTGCGGGCCGGATCGCCCGGGTCTATTTACCTTCAGGAGTCTCCATGTCGTTGTCCAGCGGGCTGATTGCCGCCGTCGCCCTGGCTTATATGGCCATCATGTTCGCCATTGCCTTTTATGGTGACCGGCGCAGCAAACCGCTGCCGCCGCGGGTACGCGCGTGGGTCTACAGTTTGTCGCTGGCGGTGTACTGCACCAGTTGGACCTTCTTTGGCGCCGTGGGCCAGGCCGCCGAACAACTCTGGGCGTTCTTGCCGATTTACCTGGGGCCGGTGCTGCTGTTGGTCTGCGCACCCTGGGTCCTGCAAAAAATGGTGATGATCAGCAAGCAAGAGAACATCACCTCGATTGCCGACTTTATTGCCGCACGCTATGGCAAATCCCAGTCACTGGCGATTGTCGTGGCCTTGATCTGCCTGGTCGGCGTGCTGCCTTACATCGCCCTGCAACTTAAAGGCATCGTGCTCGGCGTTAACCTGCTGATCGGCGCGGGCGCAGACGCCACCGGCACTCGCGCCCAGGACACGGCGTTGCTGGTATCGCTGGTACTGGCCCTGTTCACCATCGTGTTTGGTACCCGCAACCTCGACTCAACTGAACACCACCGGGGCATGGTGCTGGCAATTGCCTTCGAATCGCTGGTCAAGCTCTTCGCCTTTTTAGCGGTCGGCGCGTTTGTCACCTTTGGGCTGTATGACGGTTTCGACGACCTGTTCAGCCAGGCCATGCTGGCGCCGCGTCTTGAAGAGTACTGGAAAGAAACCATCAACTGGCCATCGATGGTGGTGCAAACCGGCGTCGCCATGATGGCGATCATCTGCCTGCCCCGGCAGTTCCACGTCACCGTGGTTGAGAACATCGAGCCGCAAGACCTGCGCCTGGCCAAATGGGTGTTCCCGGCCTACCTGATATTAGCGGCGCTGTTTGTGGTGCCGATTGCCCTGGCCGGGCAAATGATGCTGCCTAGCTCGGTGCTGCCGGACTCGTTCGTGATCAGCCTGCCACTGGCCCAGGCTCACCCGGCGCTGGCGTTGCTGGCCTTTATTGGCGGCGCCTCGGCCGCCACCGGCATGGTAATTGTGGCGAGCGTGGCGCTGTCGACCATGGTGTCCAACGACATGCTGTTGCCGTGGTTGTTGCGCCACAAAAACGCTGAGCGCCCGTTCGAAGTATTCCGTTACTGGATGCTCTCGGTGCGCCGCGTGTCGATCGTGGTCATCCTGCTGCTGGCGTATGTCAGTTACCGCTTGCTGGGTTCCACGGCCAGCCTGGCCACCATCGGGCAAATTTCCTTCGCGGCGGTCACTCAACTGGCGCCCGCAATGCTTGGCGCGCTGTACTGGAAACAAGCCAACCGCCGGGGTGTTTTTGCCGGGTTGGCGACCGGTACGTTTATCTGGTTTTACACCCTGGTGCTGCCGCTGATCGCCCACAGCATGGGCTGGCATCTAAATCACTTTCCGGGGCTGGCGTGGCTGCACAGCAACCCGTTGGGTCTGCCGATCACCCCGCTGACACAGGGCGTGGTGCTGTCGCTGGCCGGTAACTTCACCCTGTTTGCCTGGGTCTCGGTACTGTCGCGTACCCGAGTGTCAGAGCACTGGCAGGCCGGACGTTTTATCGGCCAGGAAATCAGCAGCCACCCCAGCGGCCGCTCCATGCTCTCAGTGCAAATCAACGACCTGCTGACACTGGCGGCCCGCTTTGTCGGCGAAGAACGCGCCCGCCAGAGCTTTATCCGCTTCGCCTACCGCCAGGGCAAAGGCTTCAACCCCAATCAGAACGCAGATGGCGAATGGATCGCCCATACCGAGCGCTTGCTGGCCGGTGTACTGGGCGCGTCGTCAACCCGCGCGGTGGTTAAGGCCGCCATTGAAGGCCGGGAAATGCAGCTTGAAGACGTCGTACGCATTGCCGACGAAGCGTCAGAAGTGTTGCAGTTCAACCGTGCCTTGCTCCAGGGCGCAATCGAAAACATCACCCAGGGCATCAGCGTGGTCGACCAGTCCCTGCGGCTCGTGGCCTGGAACCGCCGCTACCTGGAACTGTTCGACTATCCGGAGGGGCTGATCAGCGTTGGCCGCCCGATTGCCGATATTATTCGCCATAACGCCGAACGCGGCCTGTGCGGCCCCGGCGAAGCAGAAGTGCACGTGGCGCGCCGCCTGCACTGGATGCGCCAAGGTCGGGCGCACACCTCTGAACGCCTGTTCCCCAATGGACGGGTGATCGAGCTGATCGGCAACCCCATGCCGGGCGGCGGGTTCGTCATGAGTTTTACCGACATTACCGCGTTCCGTGAGGCCGAACAGGCGCTCACCGAGGCCAACGAAGGCCTAGAACAGCGCGTCGCCGAGCGAACCCGTGAACTGTCGGAACTGAACAAGGCGCTGACCGAAGCCAAAGGTATTGCCGAGGCCGCCAACCAATCGAAGACCCGTTTTCTGGCCGCTGTCAGCCATGACCTGATGCAGCCCATGAATGCGGCGCGGCTGTTCTCGGCCGCCCTTTCGCACCAGGAAGACTTAAGCCCGGAAGCGCAGAAACTGGTGCAACATCTGGACAGTTCGCTGCGTTCAGCCGAGGACTTGATCAGCGACTTGCTGGATATTTCCCGTCTGGAAAACGGCAAATTCACACCCGACATCAAGCCATTTGCAATCAATGATCTGTTCAATACCCTGGGCACTGAATTTACCGCCCAGGCACAAGAGCAAGGCCTCAAGTTCCGGGTGCGTGGCAGCCGCTTGCGGGTCAGCAGCGACATCAAGCTGCTGCGGCGCATCCTGCAAAACTTCCTGACCAACGCCTTCCGTTACGCCAAGGGCCCGATACTGCTGGGCGTGCGGCGGCGTGGCCAGCACTTGTGCCTGGAGGTCTGGGATCGCGGCCCCGGTATCCCGCAAGACAAGCTGCAAGTGATTTTTGAAGAGTTCAAACGCCTGGACAGCCACCAGACCCGCGCCGAAAAAGGCCTGGGGTTGGGCTTGGCGATTGCTGACGGCCTGTGCCGAGTGCTCGGGCACACCCTGCAAGTGCGCTCATGGCCGGGCAAAGGCAGCGTATTCAGCGTCAGCGTGCCGCTGGCACAGGCCCAAGCCGCACCACAAGCGGTGCCCAGCGAGCCAAAAAGCCAATCGGTGACGGGTGCGCAAGTGCTGTGTATCGACAACGAAGACAGCATTTTGATCGGCATGCAGAGCCTGCTGACGCGTTGGGGCTGCCGCGTGTGGACCGCCAGAAACCGCGATGAATGCGCAGCCTTGCTAAACGACGGCGTGCGCCCGCAACTGGTGTTGGTCGACTACCACCTGGACAACGGCGAAACCGGCACCGAGCTGATGGGCTGGCTGCGCGCGCAACTGGGCGAGCCCGTGCCGGGCGTGGTCATCAGCGCCGACGGACGCCAGGAAATGATTGCCGAAGTGCATGCAGCGGGGCTGGAATATCTGGGTAAGCCGGTCAAGCCTGCGGTGTTGAGAGCACTGCTGAGCCGGCATGTGCCGTTGTGATCCGCACCTTGCCTGAACCTGTAGTCGCTGCCCAAGCATGAGGCTGCGATGGCTTGCGCAGCGACCCTAAACGGCTATCCGGGGCCCGCATCGCAGCCTTCGTGCCTCGTCAGCGACTACAAGAGCCGGTAAACCTGTAGCGCAGCGACCCTACAAGAACTTACTCAGCCGGGTGCGCTACGCCGTTGATGTCGGTCATGGCCCGCTCCAGCAATTCGGGCGGCAAGCTTTTACTGGCCCGTGCACCGAGCAATTTGAGCTGTTCGCTGCGGCTGACAAGGTTGCCGCGCCCATCTGTCAGTTTGTTGCGTGCTGCTGCGTAGGCTTTATCCAACTGCTGAAGACGATTACCGACTTCATCCAGGTCCTGGATAAACAGCACAAACTTGTCGTACAGCCAACCGGCCCGCTCGGCGATTTCTCGGGCGTTCTGGCTCTGGCGTTCCTGCTTCCACAGGCTGTCGATCACTCGCAAGGTGGCAAGCAATGTGGTCGGGCTGACGATCACGATGTTGCGGTCAAAGGCTTCCTGAAACAGGTTGGGTTCGGCTTGCAGCGCCGCTGAAAAAGCCGCTTCGATGGGCACGAACAACAACACAAAATCCAGGCTGTGCAGGCCTTCCAGACGCTTATAGTCTTTGCCGGCCAGGCCTTTGACGTGATTACGCAGTGACAGCACATGCTGTTTAAGCGCCGCCTGGCCGATCACGTCATCATCGGCACCGACAAACTGCTGATACGCAGTCAGGCTGACTTTGGAGTCGACCACCACCTGCTTGTCGCCCGGCAACAGGATCAACACGTCCGGCTGAAAGCGCTCGCCATCCGGCCCTTTAAGGCTGACCTGGGTTTGATACTCGCGGCCCTTTTCGAGCCCGGCATGCTCAAGCACCCGCTCCAGAATCAGCTCGCCCCAGTTGCCCTGAGTCTTCTGGCCTTTCAAGGCGCGCGTGAGGTTGGTGGCTTCGTCGCTCAAGCGCAGGTTAAGTTGCTGCAGACGCTCCAGCTCTTTGCCCAGCGAGAAGCGCTCACGGGCTTCCTGCTGGTAACTTTCTTCAACGCGCTTTTCGAAAGACTGAATGCGCTCTTTAAGCGGGTCGAGCAATTGGCCCAGACGCTCATTGCTGGTTTGCGCAAAACGTTGTTCGCGCTCATCAAAAATCTTGCCGGCCAGCTCCGAAAACTGCGCGCGCAATTCATCTCGTGCCCCTTGCAGATCGCTCAAACGTTGTTGATGGCTTTCTTGTTGCTCGCGCAGTTCGGCGCTTAGAGCGGCAGCCTGAGCGCCGAGGTGACGCAGCTCGGCTTCTTTCTGTGCGCGCTCCAGGTTCCAGGCGTGGGCAGCATCACGCGCGTTGTCGCGCTCTACCTGCAACAGTTCGACCTCGCGGCGTAGTGCCGCCAGATCGGCCTGCTTGGCCGTGTTGGCCTGCCCCAAGTCACTGATTTCATCGCGACTGGCGTCCAGCTGTGCGCTCAGACCGTCCTGAGCCAACTGGGCCATATTCAGGCGCTCTTCGAGCAGGTTCAACTCGGCTTGATGCCCGCTGGCGCGCCGCTGCAATTGCCAAACGAACGCCAACAACGGCACGCCTGCCAACGCCAAGCCCAGCAAAATACTGCTCAGGTCCAGGGCCATAACCACTCCGCGCAAGGTAAAAAAGCAAGGTTAACCAAGCTCAGGGCACGAAGACAGCTCAGTCTTCGATCTTGCTCAATTCCTGTTGAGCAACGCGGTCACCGGCGCGGGCGGCCTGACGCAAAAGCTCGTGACCAATGCGTTGGTCCCGGGAGCTTCCACAATCACGGCACATCAATTGCCCCAAACGGCTTTGCGCCAGCACCACACCTTGGCGGGCAGGCTGCTTGAGCAAATGGCCGGCAACGTGTTTGACGCTGGATTTAGCGCCCAGGTGAGGGTTGTCCAGCAGCCAGACCGCAATGCGCAAAGAAAAGCGTTTAGGCGCTGCAGGTGATGTGCTGGAGCGAGTAGCAGAGGAAGTAGCTGTGCGAAACTTCATAAAACACTGTAGGGCAGAACAGAAGGCGCGCCACTCTACTCCTTTTTTCGCTTGGGTAAAGCCGAAAAAAGTCTATACCCGCGATCTAGAGCAAGCGCGCGTGACAATCCACAGATCCTGTGGATAAGTCAGTGGACAACCCTCGTTTACCCCCCGCAAACCCCCACCCTACGGGGCCTAGAGTCAAACTGTCGATTTTTTCACCAATTAAAAAAAACGATGTTTTTCATTGACTTAAATTTGCGGAACAGGCTAGACAGCTGCCGACTTTGACCTCGCAGACGAATATGTTGGTTGTGTTGCAAATGTGCAAAAGATCACATTCCGTGCAGCGCGCAGGGCGATTCAGAGGCAAAAAATGTAGGACTCACCCGCAGAAAACACCCCCATTCAACACCCGTGTGACGCTCGCTGCCCAGGCAAGCCCACGTGGAATATTGCCTAAAACAGGCTAATAACAGCCCCGATACGGCCTGTTATGCGTGATGCCCCGAACACCGTTGCAGGATGTTTTTTTGCTAGCACACTTGCATTTAAATTTTCAACCCGATAGTATCCGCAGCGTTAGTACCAAGCTGAAAGTCAATTCGGGCCGAACAAATCCCTCAGCAGCCTCTCAGATAGATGGCCGCGCTGATAAAACGGGATCGACCCCCAAGATGGTTTCCAGGTAAATCTTGTGCCGATACAGCCTTTGAACAAGCAAAGGGTATCGCGAAGTTTTTTACTCTGACCGAACCAACCTGCAAATTGATCAGGATCTTCACCCAGAGCACGGAACCTTAGCTCTTGTTGTGATTGCCTGCCCTCCTAAGTACCTACCTGCCAGCCCAAGCGCCACATATTTAATGCGCTCCAACTGGCGGCTTTGTTCCAGACAGGTTCTTCGTCCCGCCAAAATGGCCCGACGTCACTGGAACGTTTTAACGCAGCACGGATCATATCTGTGTCTTTTGTAGGAACACCTAATAACTATGAATACTCAAATCCACACTCAGGATGCCATTCGCACCCTAACCAACGCTTTTGCTCCAATGAACTGCCTGATTATGGCCGCTCGCAAAGGCTGCTTCAGCTTCACCCTGGTCAACGAACACGGCATCGCCCGTCACAGCGAACGCCTGTACCCCGATCAATATTCCAGCGCAGAGCCTCTGCAAGCTGTGATCGAGCGTACTCGTCAGGCACTTATCGCCTAAGACCCGCAAGCGCTTATCCAACAAGCCCTGCCCGAACAGCAGGGCTTTTTGTTGGGCGTCATTTAAGAAATATCCGGCATCGCTTAAGCACTTGCGGATATATCGTTTACACCTAGAAGCTACAAACGATTTAAAAACAGAGCTTTACAACAGAGATATGACACTACACTTCAACTCAAGCGGCAAAAACCGCTTCCGGCGCACCCTCACGACCCACAGCTGCCAAGCGCCTGGGTGCCGCCGGCCATTTTCAGGCGCCGACGCTGCACAGGGATCACGCCAGGGAGCTGAAGCTTTACATCACTGCATCAAAGTTAACCTGACCAAACAAAAATACACTTTGTACGCCAATGTTTTGTTGCCAGGCATTGCAGTCAGCCAACCTTTACACCGACAGCACACCCGCAAGACCTGCAGTAGCGCCAAGTAGTTGAGCTAAAAGGACGTTTGCACACTTTCAAGGATGTTGGGCGCGACTGCATGACCGTTCTCAACCAAGCGGCTTGAGATTTTTCAACCCTCTGCAAACCTGTAAATGATCGGAAAACGGTCGGATTGTCCTACAAAACATCGTTATCTTCTGCGATTTAGCCTATAGCGCTCTTACAAAAATGTTGGTAGCTTTCGTCCGGTGATCAAAAGGAGTTCTAATAATGAAAAAAGTAATGCTCAAGACCACACTTAGCCTCGCTGTCACTTTGGCTTCCAGCCAGATTTTCGCAAGCGGCTTCGCCCTCAACGAACAAAGCGTTAGCGGTATGGGGACCGGCTTCGCAGGTCGCTCATCTTCTGCTGACGATGCAAGTACCGTTTTCGGTAACCCTGCCGGTATGTCCCGCCTAAGCGGACAACAGGTCACAGGCGGTATCGCCGTGATCGACGCCTCAACCGATATCAAAAATGCCAACGGCAACGTCAAAGGCACCAACAAAGGCGACATGGTCCCTTTCACCGGCGTGCCAATGGGCTTCTACACCAACAAGCTCAATGACCAGTGGGCCATCGGCTTCGGTGTTTATGCACCTTTCGGCCTGGCAACCGAGTACGAAAAAAGCTTCCAGGGCCGTGCCTTCGGCAGCACCAGTGACGTAAAAGTCGTGACCCTGCAGCCTACTGTCAGCTACGCCTTCAATGATCGCGTTTCGGTAGGTTTCGGCCCGACCATCAACCGCATCTCCGGCAAGCTGGAGTCGGATCTTGCACTGGTGCCCGGCACACCTGAAGCCCACGTCAAGATCAAAGGTGATGACACCGCACTGGGCTGGAACGCCGGTGTTCTGGTGCAAGCCACAGACACTACCCGTGTCGGTCTGACCTACCACTCCAAAGTGACCTACAAGCTTAAAGGCCACACCGAAATCGGAGCGGGCGCAGGTACTCCGCCACAGCTGCTGCAAAGCAACCGCTATGACGCTTCGCTGTCGATCGACACCCCGGAATCCTGGGACCTGTCCGTTACCCAAGACCTGTCTGATGCCTGGAAGGTCTATGCCGGTAGCACCTGGACCCGCTGGAGCCGCTTGAAAGACATCACCGTGCAGAACAAAGGCGTGACCATGGCCAACGCCGGTGCTGGCGGCGCTCAAGCGTTCACGACCATCAAAGAAGAACAAAACTGGCACGACACCTGGGCTTACGCCATCGGTACGTCGTATCAGTTGAACAAGCAGTGGGTACTGCGTACCGGTTTGACCTGGGACCAATCGCCTACCAACAATGAAAATCGCTCGCCACGCATCCCTACCGGTGACCGGACGATCTTCAGCTTGGGTGCCGGTTATGCCGTTAACGAGAATCTGGTTATCGACGTGGCTTACTCTTACCTGAAAGAAGAGTCGGTCAAAGTTAACGATTCCAAAGGCATCAACAACTACAGCGCCAAGTACGAAAACAGCGCCAACGGCTTTGCTGTCGGTGCAACGTACAAGTTCTAAGCTTGCGAGAGCCTGACGCTCACACAGCCTGAACTAAAAAGCCCCGCTCTCTTTGCAGAGGCGGGGCTTTTTCTTGTGTAGGAATCAGGACTTTGAGGCGATGGCTTTTTCTATAGCTTCGATCAACTCCGGATTGTCCGGTTTGGTCAGGCTCGAGAAGCTGGCAATCACATTGCCTTTGCGGTCCACCACGTACTTGTAGAAATTCCACTTGGGCGTGCTGCTTTGTTCAGCCAGGACCTTGAACAGGTGCGTTGCACCGTCACCCCGCACCTTTTGCGGTTCGGTCATGGTGAAGGTCACACCGTAATTGACGTAGCAGACCTTGGCCGTCTCTTCGCCATCTTTGGCCTCTTGCTTGAAGTCATTGGACGGTACGCCGATCACTTCCAGCCCCTGGCCCTTAAAGCGCTGGTTCAACGCCTCGAGGCCTTCAAACTGGGGCGCAAACCCGCAAAAGCTGGCCGTGTTCACAATCAACAAAGGCTTGCCGGCAAACTGCTTACACAGATCGATCGACTCTTTAGCCCGTAGTTTGGGTAATGAACCTTCAAGCAAAGACGGGCAATCAGCCGCCCAGACAGAACCCGCGCACGCCAACAACAGTACGGGCATCGCAATCCAGCGCTTTAGCATTGTTCGTGTCCTTTATAGAGGTGCAGGCACAGAACTTACTCGCCCCGGCACGGCACTAGCAAGTGCCCATGCCTAACTCCAGCAAGGCCAGGCCACCTTGATGCCAGCCCCACCAGCTCAGGGCCAGCAGCAAAAAGCCTGCACTGATGCCACCCAACCAAAGCCACAGTGAACTCACGCCATGCTCCCTTGTGCCTGCAAACGCGCAACCGGACGCTCACGCACCGGCCAGTTCAAAGCCGCTGCCAACAGACTGAGCACGATAGAACCTTGCCAGATCAGTTCGTAACTGCCGGTTTGATCATAGACCACGCCGCCCAGCCAACCGCCCAGAAATGCGCCCAGTTGATGGAACAAAAAGACAATCCCGCCCAGCATCGACAAGTTACGCACGCCAAACATTGTGGCGACGGTACCGTTGGTCAGTGGCACGGTCGAGAGCCACAAAAAGCCCATGGCCATGCCAAACAGATAAGCGCTGAATTGCGACAGCGGCGCCCACAAAAACACCACGATCACCACAGCGCGCGCCAGGTACAACGCGGTCAGCAAACGCGGTTTGGACATACGCCCGCCCAGCCATCCGGCGGTGTAAGTACCAAAAATATTAAACAGGCCAATCAGGGCCAATACCGTGGTGCCCACGGTGGCAGGCAAATGCTGATCGACCAGGTAGGCCGGCAAGTGGATGCCGATAAACACGACCTGAAACCCGCAGACAAAAAAACCAAACGCCAGCAGCCAGAAGCCCGAGTGAGTGCAGGCCTCACGCAGCGCTTCCTTGAGTGTTTGCTCGCCGCCCAGGCTCGGTGTTGGCCGGTCCTTGAGCATGCTCACCAACGGCACGATCATGGCCACCAGCAAGCCCAGTACCAGCAAAGCGGACGACCAGCCAAGCCAGCCGATCAATCCCAGCGTGCCGGGCAGCATTGCAAACTGGCCAAAGGAGCCCGCCGCACTGGCGATCCCCATGCCCATGCTGCGTTTCTCTGGCGGCAAGGCACGGCCGACCACACCCAAAATGACCGAAAACGACGTGCCGGACAGGCCGATACCAATCAACAGGCCAGCACTTAACGACAGTGTCAGCAACGAGTCCGACATGCCCATCAGCACCAGCCCGACGGCATAGAGCACACCGCCGACGATCACCACCTTGGCGGCGCCAAAGCGATCAGCCAACGCACCGGTGAACGGCTGAGCCAGGCCCCAGATCAGGTTCTGCAAGGCGATGGCGAAGGCAAACACCTCTCGCCCCCAGCCGAACTGCGCACTCATGGGCGGCAAGAACAAACCAAAGCCGTGCCTGACCCCCAATGACAGCGCCAAAATCAACGCACTGCCCAGCAGCACCCACCCGCTCGTTCGCCACACCGATGTCATTGTTATTCTCCTGATGCGGGTATATACCCATTCTTATTCGTATAACGGGTGCTAATCGACACCCGCCAGCTCATCCAATAACTGCAGCAACTGTTCGCGCCGGTCTTCTCCCAAACGCGCGACCAAGCGCTGTTGTGCGGCCTCCCAGGCTGGCCAGGCGGCATTGAAGCGCCTCTCACCCTCTTCGGTCAGGCAGACCAGCCGATTACGGTGGTCCTCACCTTCAGACATCTTCACCAGGCCAGCGCCTTCCAGCACCCGCAGGTTTCGCCCCAAGGTACTGCGATCCAGCCCCATGGCCTCGGCGAGGCTGGAAATACTCGGCTGGTCCAGTCGCTTGAGGTTGCTCATCAATGAAAACTGCGCAACGTTGATCCCGAAGCCATCCAGGGCTCCGTCGTAATGTCGGCTGATGCCCCGCGAAGCACGTCGCAGGTTGGTGCATAAACACTGGGTTGGTAACATTTTGTATGTATATACCCGCAATGAAGGAGAATCAAGATTTAAACAACACCGGGGTCAGTCTGCCACCAGCGCCAACCCCACTAAAATCAGTACTTCCAGCAGCTCCAGCAGCGCACCTGCCGTATCGCCCGTGGTGCCGCCCAGCCGCTGCATCATCACCCGGCGCAGCCACACAAAGCCCAACGCCGCCAGCAGCAAGGCCCACATCCCGGCAGTACCGGCCATCACCACACAGGCCACTGCACTGAACCCCAGCACCCACCAACCCGCCTTGCGCGGCAAGTGATCGGCCAAGGCCTGGCCCAAGCCGCCTGCCCGCACGTATGGCGTGGTCAAAAACACCGCCAGCAACGCACTGCGGCCGATCAGCGGGGCGATCAACAAGACGGCCGTGTGTTGCTGCTCGATCAACGCCAGCAAGGCACAGAACTTGAGTAACAACACCAGCACCAGCGTGACCACGGCGATCGGGCCGCTGCGCGGGTCTTTCATGATGGTCAGGGTGCGCTCGCGATCCCCAAAGCCGCCCAGCCAGGCATCCGCGCTGTCAGCCAGTCCGTCCAGGTGCAAGCCGCCACTGAGCAACACCCAGGCGCTCAGCAACAAGGCTGCGTGCAACAGCAACGGCGCCCCGGCCAACAGGCCGTTCAGCGCCCACAACAGCACACCAAACAACAGCCCGACCAGCGGGTAGAACAACAACGACCGCCCAAGCTCCTGGGGTTGCGGCATGCCGGGCAAGCGGATCGGCAAGCTGCTCAGAAACTGCAAGGCAATCCAGAACGGCAACATGTTCAGCCCCCCTCGCTCAAAACGCCGTGTGCGTCGACCTGCAACTCGAACAGCGCACCATTAACCACCTGAATGTTCAGCAACTGTTCACGGGGCAGACCACGGGCCTGCGCCAGCAGCAACTTCATCACCCCGCCGTGGCACACCACCAGTACCCGCTCCCCCGCGTGGGCCTGCAGCAAGCGCGTGACCGCCGCCAGCACCCGCTGCGAGAACTCAAGCACCGGCTCGCCCTGAGGCGGGGTGAAACTGTAAGGGTCTGCCCAAAACAGGCCCAGTGCCTGCTCATCGGTTTGCATCAGCGCGGCGGCGCTCTGCCCTTCCCACTCGCCAAAGTGCAGCTCTTGCAGGTCTTTGTCGAACGTCACTGGCAGCGCGAGTTGCCCGGCCAGTTCTTGGGCAAATAAGGCACAACGCTGTAACGGCGAACTGACAATCCGGTCCCACGGGCCTTGGCCCTGAACGGCTGCGCGCATTTGCTCCCAGCCCACGGGCGTCAGCGCATCATCAAGGCTGCCGCGCAGCCCGCCGCCCAGCTCGGTTTCACCATGGCGAAGCAAGTCCAGGGTCACGCTCATGCCGGGCGATCCGCGACAGCCGCCTCAGCAAACGTTGCCATCTGCCCATGCAGGTCGCAGGCCAGACGCACCAACGGCACCGCCAATGCAGCCCCACTGCCTTCACCCAAACGCAAACCGAGGTCGAGCAACGGCTCAGCCTGCAAGCTTTGCAGGACACGGTGATGCCCGTGTTCGGCACCGCGATGGCCGAACACCAGCCATTCGCGGCACTCAGGGTTCAAGCGCACGGCAACCATGGCCGCAACGGTGCAAATAAATCCGTCGACCAACGCCACAATCCCGGCTTGCGCGCACGCCACATAGGCACCGGCCAGGGCCGCGATTTCAAAACCGCCCAAGCGGAACAAGGTTTGCAGCGGGTCGTCCAGGTAGCCGTCATGAAACGCCAGCGCCTGCTCAATCACCCGCGCCTTGTGGCTCACGCCCGCAGCGTCCAGCCCGGTCCCCGGCCCGGTCAGCTCAGACGCCGGGCATTGCAGCAGAGCACTGGCCACGGCACTGGCCGAGGCCGTGTTGCCAATGCCCATCTCGCCGCCCACGAACAACTCGCAGCCCAGCTCTTGTGCCCGCACCACGCTGTCACGACCGGCCGCCAGGGCTTTCAGGCCCTGAGCATCAGACATCGCAGGGCCTGTGGCGAAATTGGCGGTGCCCGCGCCCAGCTGTAAATGCCGCACACCCGGCAGGTTGAGCATCGGCGTTACCGTGCCCAGGTCGACGACGTCCAGGTGCGCACCCAATTGACGGGCCAGCACGCTGATTGCCGCCCCACCGCTGACAAAGTTGGCCAGCATCTGCCCGGTCACTTCCTGCGGGTAAGCCGATACGCCCTCGGCGACCACGCCATGATCACCGGCAAAAATCGCAATCCACAGCTGATCGACACGCGGTTTCAAGCGCCCCTGCAACCCGGCCAACTGCACAGCCAGGGTTTCCAGTTGCCCCAGCGAACCCGCCGGTTTGGTCAACTGCTGCTGGCGCTCGGCCGCCGCCGCTTGCACCTCACGATCAACCGCTTTGCACGGGTTCAGCCACCACGGGGTATTCATAGCGCAGTTCCTTTCAATGTCAGGGGCAGGCCCGCCACGGTCAGTACGACTCGCTGGCAACGTTCGGCCAAGGCTTGATGCAACCAACCGGCTTCATCGACGTAACGGCGAGTCAATTCGCCCAGCGGCACGACACCCATTCCGGTTTCGTTGCTGACAAATACAATGTGCCCCGGCAATCCAGCCAGGCACTCCAGCAGCGCCTCACGCTCGGCGCTCAAGCGCTGCGGGTCTTCAAGCATCAGCAGATTGGTCAGCCACAAGGTCAGACAATCCACCAGCAGGCAGGTCTGTGCACCGGCGTTTTCACGCAGCACGCGGGCCAGTTCAATCGGCTCTTCGATCAAGCCCCACTGTGCGGGGCGACGCTCACGGTGCAGGCGAACCCGCTCGTTCATTTCGCCGTCCAGCGGCTGGCTGGTGGCGATGTAGATGACAGCGCAGCCAGAGTCGGCCGCGAGCTTCTCGGCCAAGCGGCTTTTACCCGAGCGGGCGCCACCCAAAATCAGTTGCTGCATGTTTAAAAACCTCAAAAATACCGCTTTTGATCTTGTGGGAGCGGGCTTGCTCGCGATGCAAGCGACGCGCTATTACTGGCAAACCAGGTCGATGCTATCGCGAGCAAGCCCGCTCCCACAGGATCCATGACGCATCAGATACCGCAAAGCTCGCGCAAGTACGCCGTGTCCAGGTGTTTCTCGACCAGATCGGCCAGGCGCTCGATGTCGCGCTCGCGCAGGGCGTGGTAGTCGACGTGCTGCACGTTCTGCAACCCGGCCCAGCGCAGCAACGCGCCGCAGGCCTCAGGCGACTCGAACAAACCGTGCAGGTACGTGCCGAGAATGTGCCCGTCCGCACTCTGCGCGCCGTCACAACGGCCGTCATCCAGACGCACTGCCGGCCGCTCCAGCGCCGCCCCCGTGGTGACACCGGCGTGAATTTCGTAGCCGTTGACCTCGGCGTCTTCCAGCAGCAAATGGCCGCGCACGTTGCGCAGTTGCTTCTCGGCGGCCAGTTCGGTGCTGAAGCCCAGCAAGCCGAAACCAGCGCTCGAACCGGGCGCCCCTTCCAGCCCCAACGGGTCATGCACCTGCTCACCGAGCATCTGCAAACCGCCGCAAATACCCAGCACCTTGCCGCCGTAGCGCAGGTGGCGATTGATCGCCGTGTCCCAGCCATTGGCGCGCAAATACGCCAGGTCACTGCGCACGCTTTTTGAACCCGGCAGGATGATCAAGTCAGCCGGCGGGATCGCTTGCCCCGGCCCGACAAACTGCAAATCCACTTGCGGGTGCAAGCGCAGCGGGTCGAAGTCGGTGTGGTTGCTGATGCGCGGCAATACCGGCACCACCACTTTGAGCACGTGCTCGACCTTGTCGGTCTGGCGCTGGTCGATGCCGTCTTCGGCCTCAAGGTGCAAATCCAGCACGTAGGGCAGCACGCCAATCACCGGCTTGCCGGTGCGCTGTTCCAGCCAGTCGAGGCCCGGTTGCAGCAAGGCAATGTCACCGCGAAAACGGTTGATGATGAAGCCTTTGACCCGTGCCTGCTCCGTCTCGGAGAGCAACTCCAGAGTGCCGACCAAGTGCGCGAAAACGCCGCCCCGATTGATGTCGGCAATCAGCACCACCGGGCAATCCACCGCTTCGGCAAAGCCCATGTTGGCGATGTCACCGGCGCGCAGGTTGATCTCGGCCGGAGAGCCCGCCCCTTCAACCATGACCACCGGGTACGCAGCACTGAGCCGTTGATGCGAGGCCAGCACTGCTTGCATGGCGATGGCCTTGTAATCGTGATACGCCACCGCATTCATGGTGGTGACGGCGCGGCCATGGATAATCACTTGGGCGCCGGTGTCGCTGTTGGGCTTGAGCAACACCGGATTCATGTCGGTGTGCGGCGGCAAACCGGCGGCCTGTGCCTGTACGGCCTGGGCGCGGCCAATTTCGCCGCCTTCAGCGGTCACGGCACTGTTGAGCGCCATGTTCTGCGGCTTGAACGGCACCACGCGCACGCCCTCGCGGGTCAGCCAGCGGCACAACGCCGTTACCAGCGTGCTTTTGCCCGCATCGGAAGTGGTGCCCTGCACCATCAATGTGCTCATGAAACGTCCTTGGTTCGCGACTGGGTATAAGCCTGCAAAGCCTCTTGCAGCTTCAACCAGTCGGCTTCATCGGCAGGCAGGCCAAAACGCACGCTGCTGTTGCTGGTAAACAGGCGCAGCAAAATCCCGCGCCGGGCCATAAAGTCGTAAAGCTGCTCGGACTCTGGGGTGATCAGCCACTGGAACAAGGCGCAGCCGCCCTGCGCGAGCAAGTCATGCTGGCCCAGCAAGTGCTGCAAGCGGGCACTGGCCAACTCACTGCGCTCTCGCTGCCGGGCATGGCCTTGGGTGTCGAGCAGGCACGCCTGGCCGACAATCCGCGTCGGGCCGCTGACGGCCCACGGGCCGACCTGCTCTGCCAGCAGCTTGAGCAATTTAAGCTCTGCCAGCACAAAGCCCAACCGCACCCCGGCCAGGCCGAAAAACTTGCCGAACGAACGCAGCACAATCAATCCGCTGCGCCCGCTCTCGGCAGCCAGGCTCAACTCGGGGGTGTTGTCCATAAAGGCTTCGTCCACCACCAGCCAGCCGCCGCGCTGGGCCAGCCGTGCGTGCCAGTCGAGCAAACGCTCGGGGGGCAAGCTCAGGCCCGTGGGGTTGTTGGGGTTGACCACCACCAGCACATCGAGGGTGTCGAGGTAGATGTCGACTTCCTGCTCCAGAACTTCACGCACGATGAAGCCATTGCGTCGCCACGATTCGGCATGTTCGGCGTAGCACGGTGACAGCACACCGACCTTGCCACTGCGGCGCAGACGCGGCAGCAACTGGATCGCGCATTGTGAACCCGGCACTGGCAATACGTGGGGGGCGCCGTAATACTCGCAGGCCGCCTGCTCCAGCCCGTCATCGGTTTCGGGCAAACGCGCCCAGGCCCGCTCGGGGATCGCCGGGATTGCAAAAGGCCAGGGCGCGAGGCCACTGGACAAGTCCAGCCATTGCGACTCGGCGATGCCGTAGTCGAGGGCCGCCTGACGCAAACGTCCACCATGCTCAAGCAAAGAACTCACTCCCCACGCACAAGATCAGTAACCACAGCCACACACCGCGCTGCACCAACTGCCAGCCCCGGCCAATCGAATCGGCATCGGCGGGCACGCCTTCACCCAACTGCGGGCGCTCATGCACTTCACCGTGATAAATCGCTGCGCCACCCAGCTCAACTCCCAGCGCACCGGCACCGGCCGCCATCACCGGCCCGGCATTGGGGCTGTCCCATTGCGGCGCCTGCTTGCGCCAGCAGGTCAATGCCAAGCGGGTTTTACCGAGCAAGGCGTAGGTCAGTGCCACCAGCCGTGCAGGAATGTAATTAAGCAGGTCGTCGATGCGTGCAGCAGCCCAGCCAAAACGCTCGAAGCGCTCGTTGCGATAACCCCACATCGCGTCCAGGGTGTTGCTCAAACGGTAGAGCACCACGCCCGGCGCACCGGCAACGGCAAACCAGAACAGCGCCGCGAACACCGCATCACTGCCGTTTTCCAGGACCGACTCAGTAGCGGCCCGGGCCACTTCGGTTGCATCCAGTTCGCTGGTTTGACGGCTGACCAGATAACCGACCCGCGTACGCGCCTCGTCCAGATCATTGGCGCGTAAGGCCTCGGCCACCGGCTGCACGTGCTCACCGAGACTGCGCATGCCCAGCGCGCAATACAGCGCCAGAATCTCCACCAGCCAACCGATATAGGGCAGCCACGACAAAGCCGTGGCCAGAATCGTCAACGGCAACACCGCCAGTACCCAGGCAGTCACACCATGGCTGCGCCAGCCACGGCCACCGGAATTGAAACGCTGTTCGATACGGTCAGCCATGCGGCCAAACGCAACCAGCGGATGCCAGCGTTTAGGCTCGCCGAGCAGCGCATCCAACGCCACACCGGCAACGCACAACAACGCCACACTCATGGCTTTACTCCCCAATAATTCTCGTACACCAACTCACTCAGCGGGCGCGCCTGCGCCCACCCTTCCAGCACCAGCATCGGCGCCGGATAAAACTGCTCGACCGGCCCCAGGCACAACACCGCCAGCGGTTTGGCTCCGGCAGGCAGACCCAGCAGATCGGCCAGCGCCTGAGGCTCAAACAACGACACCCAGCCCATGCCCAGGCCTTCGACCCGCGCCGCCAGCCAGAGGTTTTGAATCGCACAGGACAACGACGCCATGTCCATTTCCGGCAATGTCCGACGGCCAAAAATGTGCTTTTCGCGGTCATCCATCAACGCGGCCACCAGCACTTCGGCGCAGTCATTAATGCCTTCGACCTTGAGTGTCATGAACTCGTCGGAGCGCTCGCCCAAGGCTTCAGCGGTGCGCACCCGCTCGGCTTCGACCACGGTTTGAATCTTGCCGCGTAGCTCACGGTCGGTGATGCGGATAAACCGCCACGGCTGCATCAGGCCCACGCTCGGTGCCTGATGCGCGGCTTCGAGCAAGCGGGCCAACAACTCGGGCGCTACTTCACCACCGCTGAAATGCCGCATATCGCGACGCTCAGCAATGGCGCGGTAAACAGCGGCCTTTTCTTCAGGGCTAAATGCGTTGTCGCTCATGGCACCTTCACAGCGCACGGCGCGAACAACGCGGCAATGGCCTGGGGATTGGACGGAAAGTAAAAGTGCACATAAGACGCCGTCATACGCCCTTCGCGATACACCGCTTCGGCACCGCGCCCGCCATTGGGGCTCAGGCCCCGCGCAATGGGCTCAAGTTCGGTGCTGGTCAGCGAGTGATGATAAGTGTGACCCCGCAGCAGGCCTTCGGGCATTTCGACGGCTTGCAAGGCCAGCGCAGCCAGGCGCTTTTGCATCGTTGCCTCGCCCTTGAGCAACCCCACCAGCGCTTCACGCTGGCCTTCAACATCGGTCAAGGCGTCGAGCAGATAAAGCATGCCGCCGCACTCGGCCAACAGCGGTTTGCCCGCGTGATGGTGGGCACGGATCGCTTCAAGCATCGAGGTATTGCGCGCAAGGGCCTGGTGATGGAGTTCCGGGTAACCACCGGGTAAATACACACTGTCGGCCTGCGGCAGCTGGGTGTCGCGAATCGGTGAAAAAAACACCAGTTCAGCGCCCATGTCGCGCAGCAGTGCCAGGCTCGCGCCATAGGTAAAGGCAAACGCTTCATCGCGCGCCACGGCAATCCGCACACCGGCCAGCAACGGCTCAATGGCCACCGGCTCAGGCGCGGCGAATTCCACCGGCGGTGGCAGCGCTACCTCGCAGGTGCTGGCCAAGGCATTGGCGGCGGCGTCCAGACGCATATCCAGATCGTTCAACTCGCTGGCTTGCACCAGACCCAAATGACGGCTGGGCAACTCGATCCCGGTTTCGCGGGACAACGCGCCGTACCAGCGCAAGCCTTCGGTCAGGCTGCCTTCCAGCAACTGCGCGTGGCGCACAGTGCCCACCCGGTTGGCCAACACCCCGGCAAACGGCAGGTCCGGCTGATAACGCGCCAGGCCCAGGGCCAATGCGCCAAACGTCTGGGCCATGGCCGTACCGTCAATCACGCCCAATACCGGCACGCCAAAATGGCGGGCCAAATCGGCGCTGGACGGCGTGCCATCGAACAGGCCCATGACCCCTTCGATAAGGATAAGGTCCGATTCACCCGCCGCTTCCCAGAGCAAGCGCCGGCTTTCGTCGGCGCCGACCATCCACAAGTCGACCTGATACACCGGCGCACCGCTGGCGCGCTCGAGGATCATGGGGTCGAGAAAATCGGGGCCACATTTAAAGACCCGCACCTTGCGCCCCTGATTGCGGTGCAATCGGGCCAAGGCGGCGGTGACGGTGGTCTTGCCCTGACCGGAGGCCGGTGCGGCGATCAATACCGCCGGGCAATGACGCGACTCTCTCATGCTTCAACACTCACAATTCAATGCCTTTCTGGGCTTTGATACCGGCCTGGAAGGCATGTTTGATCACGCCCATTTCAGTCACGGTATCGGCCAGGTCAATCAGCTCAGGTTTAGCGCCGCGCCCGGTGACCAGCACATGCTGCATCGGCGGGCGGGCTTGCAGGTCGCTCAGCACTTGCTCCAGGTCGAGGTAGCCGTGCTTGAGCGCAATGTTCAATTCATCCAGCACCACCAGGCCTATGGCCGGGTCGCGCAGCATCTCGCGGGACACTTGCCAGGCGGCTTCGGCGGCGGCGATGTCACGCTGGCGGTCCTGAGTTTCCCAGGTAAAACCTTCGCCCATCACGTGATAGCGCACTTGTTCAGGGAAGCGACGGAAAAAGATCTCTTCGCCGGTGCTGTTACGCCCCTTGATGAACTGCACCACGCCACACTGCAGGCCGTGGCCCATGGCCCGGGCCAACATGCCGAAAGCCGAACTGCTCTTGCCTTTGCCGTTGCCGGTCAACACCAGCAGCAGGCCGCACTCATTGGGAGCGCTGGCAATGCGTTCGTCCATAATCGCTTTTTTGCGTTGCATGCGCGCCAGGTGACGTTCGTCGCGCTCGGGGGATTCATTCATGGCAGCTCTCCGTTGGGGCTAAAAAATGCAAACGGGAGGCGGGGGAATTCGTTAACAATCGACACACCCTCGCCCGCCGCAAGGGTGCTGGATGGATCAGGCCGGTCTCCGGGCTCATGAGTGGGCGTTCCTGAATAAGGAACAGCACCGGGCCACGCGCCTTCCCGTGCAATAAACACAGTGGCATTGAGCGTGAAGTTGACTCATTTACCGTTGCGGGGGCAGCGCCGGGATCAAAGCGGTTGTGTGGGTCAAACGCGCCCTCACCGGCTTCCCTGTTTCACTCTGCCAACCTGAGGTTGCAGAGCACCTGAAACACGCCGCGAAGGTTAGAGGGTTGGGGGTGGAGCGTCAATTAAAGGTGCCGGGCTGCGCAGCAAACAAACCCGTCGGCCTGAACCTTTGAACGGCTACGCTTCTCTATGACTACACGCCCACTGTTTTCATGGAGATCCATATGCTCAAGCGCCAGCACGCTGTTGTCATCGTTTTAGCGGCAGGGTTGGCCGCCTGCGGTGAAAGCTCGACCCTGCAAGTTACCGACGGCACAGGCCCCTCGCCTACTCTGCCGGCACCGAACAAAACGCTGATCCCCACCGTCAACATCGCCCCGGCGGTGGGCTGGGCGCAAGGCACCAAGCCGGTTGCCGCACAAGGTTTGCAAGTGCAAGCCTTTGCCGAAGGGCTCGACCACCCGCGCTGGCTCTATGTATTGCCCAATGGCGATGTGCTGGTGGCCGAAAGCAACGCACCGGCCAAACCGGATGGCAGCCAGGGGCTGCGCGAGTGGATCGCCAGCAAGGTCATGGGCCGCGCCGGTGCAGGTGTGCCGAGCGCCAACCGCATCACTTTGTTGCGCGACACCAACCACGATGGCAAAGCCGACACCCGCACAGTATTTCTAGAAAACCTGAACTCGCCCTTCGGCATGACCCTGGTGGGCAACGACCTGTACGTGGCGGATGCCGACAAGTTGCTGCGCTTCCCGTATCAACCGGGCGAAACCTCCATCAGCGCGCAACCGACCAAGATCATTGATTTGCCCAGCGGCCTGAACCACCACTGGACGAAAAACGTCATCGCCAGCTCTGACGGCAAAAAACTCTACGTGAGTGTCGGCTCGAACAGTAACGTCGGCGAAAACGGCATGGACATCGAAGAAGGCCGCGCGGCGATCTGGGAAGTCGACCCGGCCACCGGCAGCCACCGCATTTTTGCCTCAGGGCTGCGTAACCCCAACGGCATGGACTGGGAACCCAAGACCGGCAAACTGTGGACCGCTGTGAACGAGCGCGACGAAATCGGCAGCGATCTGGTGCCCGACTACATCACCTCGGTGCAAGACGGCGGCTTCTATGGCTGGCCCTACAGCTACTACGGGCAGCACGTCGACGTGCGGGTCAACCCGCAAAACGCCGAGCTGGTGGCCAAAGCCATTGCCCCGGACTATGCCGTCGGCCCGCACACCGCCTCGCTGGGCCTGGCCTTCGCGCAAAACAGCACACTGCCGAACTTCACCGACGGCGTATTTATCGGCCAGCACGGCTCATGGAACCGCAAACCGCACAGTGGCTACAAAGTGATCTTCGTTCCGTTTGCCGATGGCAAGCCTGACGGCATGCCGATTGACGTGCTGACCGGCTTCCTCAACTCCGATGAAAAAGCCATGGGCCGCCCGGTGGGGGTCGTCATTGATAAACAGGGGGACTTGCTGGTGGCCGATGATGTCGGCAACAAAGTGTGGCGGGTGTCGGGGGAGTAAACCTTTAAATACCCTCACCCCAACCCTCTCCCGGAGGGAGAGGGAGCTTTATCGAGGCGAACCCACGTGTTGTGAACGACACAAATCGGCTCCCTCTCCCTCGGGAGAGGGTTGGGGTGAGGGGCGCTTGAACGGTGAGTTAAGGCAACCGCGCCAAATGCTGCTCGGTTGGCAAGACGCGCTTGGCGTTCAGGTAGGCTTTTTGCCAATAGGCTTTGCTGAGACTGTCCAGCTTGACCGTGCCGCCCGTGGCAGGCGCATGCACGAAGCGGCCTTCACCCACGTAGATGCCGGCATGGCTGACTTGGGTTCCACCATTGGTGGCGAAGAACAACAGGTCACCGGTTTGCAGTTGGTCTTTGCCGACATTCTGCCCGCGCATCACGATCATTTCGCGGGTGGTGCGCGGCAACGAAATACCCGCCATGTCGTTGTAGACGTACTTGATCAGACCGCTGCAATCAAAACCTGAGTCCGGTGTATTGCCGCCCCAGCGATACGGCGTGCCCACCAGGCCCAATGCACGAAACAGTACGTCTGCCGCCAACGGCGAACCATCATCGATCGGACTCGACGACACAACCGGTTTGGCTTCAACGGGAGCAGGTGCAGGACGGTTGGCGCAAGCACTGAGCAGTGCGGCGAACGTGATGAGGGCAACGCGGGCCAGGGTCGACATAAACAGAACGTTCCTGATTCTGGATACGGCTACTGGGCCGCGAAACCCGAAGCCGCGACAGGGGATACCTTCGCGGCTTCAGGAATTTAACATTGCGACTGAATTCTAGCGCTTAGAAGCCAAACTTCAAGTAAGACTTTAACTTTACTTACGAGCCACTACGCTGGTTGGCGCCATGGCCAAAGCACGCTTGGCTTCAATAAAGGTCTTGTTCCAGTAGGTGTCGCCCAAGCTATCAATCCTTACACCACCGCTGCGGCGGCTGCTGGAGTGAATAAACTGGTCATCGCCCAGGTAAATGCCAGCGTGGCTGACACGTCCGCGACCGTTGGTGCTGAAGAACAGCAGGTCACCCGGCTTGAGGTTGTTTCGCGCGACCAACGGTGCATTTACGTTGATCATTTCGCGGGTGGAGCGCGGCAATTGCATGCCCGCTTCCTCTTTGAACAGATAGCCGATAAAGCCACTGCAATCGAAACCAGCTTCAGAGGTGCCGCCAAAACGGTAACGGGTACCGATCAAGGACATTCCGCGCTCAAGAATGCTGTCAGCCAGGGCCGGCAGTTCGTAAGGCTTGCTGTTTTCGGAAAATTGAGCCAGTTCTTTTTCAGTGGCCAGTTCTTCCTGATAAAGAGCGGAAGACTGCGACGAAGATGACTTTTGAACCTGTGAATCGACAACTTGCTGGGACACTGGCGAGTGAGCAGCGCAGCCGAAAAGCAGGGTAACGAGTGCGAGAGGCACGAGGGGTGCGAAGCGCTTTAGCATGGGCACGACCGTGGCTGTAGGAAAAGTTACCGCGACTATGCCCTCTATGATCCTCATTTGCAAATTCAATCGAATTAAATGTGACTTGGTCGATTTCACGTGACATCTAAGGTTTTACACCCCTGACAATCGATTTTGCGTAGACACACGTCTGACACGCAGGTTTTCTGGCGCCTGAATACTGCCAAAACCTTGTAGGAATGCGCTTTTACAGCAAAAGATCGCGAGGCGAGCTCGCTCCTGCAAAAAAAGGGGATGGCGGGGGTTTACCAGCCGAGGGTTTCTTTCAAGAAGGGAATGGTCAGCTTGCGTTGTGCCTGCAACGAGGCCTGATCGAGGCGCTCAAGCAATTCAAACAATGCGCTCATGCTGCGTGTACCGCGCGTGAGGATGAAATGCCCGACTTCGTCGGTCAGGTGCAGGCCACGGCGCGAGGCGCGTAACTGCAAGGCACGCAGTTTGTCTTCATCAGACAAGGGGCGCATTTGAAAAATCAGCGCCAGGGTGAGGCGTGATTTAAGGTCGGCCAGCTTGATCGGCAATTCACGCGGCGAGGCCGAGGCGGCAATCAGCAAGCGACGCCCGCTGTCACGCAGGCGATTGAACAGGTGAAACAGCGCTTCTTCCCAATCAGCCCGACCGGCCACGGCCTGCAGGTCGTCCAGACACACCAGCTCGTATTGCTCAAGGTTGTCGAGGATCTCGATACCGCGATCCAGCAACTCCGCCAATGGCAAATACACCGCTGGCTCGCCCAGTTGCTCGAAACGCAAGCATGCGGCCTGCAACAAATGCGTGCGCCCTACCCCGTGTTTGCCCCACAGATAAATCAGGCTTTCTGTCCACCCGGCGTCGGCTTCGCACAGACGTTCGACGTAGCCGAGTGCAGCGGCATTGGCGCCTGGATAGTAATTGATGAAGGTAGCGTCATCTCGCAGACGCACACCTAGGGGCAGCTGAATCGGTTTCATGCTGACTGAACAGTTCAAACGAACCGTTAGTGGCCTCTGTGTAAAGTTTGCAAAGTTTATACCCGTGTAGCCGGGCGCACAATGTAACAGACCACGAGCAAAATCAAAGGTTTGCGTTAACGCATTGGATTGAATCAAGTTTTTCTAACAGACAAGCTCGCGCCCGACCATAAAAAAGGCCGGCTCATCGCCACATGAACCGGCCTCTTATTCAATCGATCACCCACCTACAACTCAGGTTCTTCATCACCTTTGTAGGCCTGCGAATGTTTGTACAAATCGTGCATATGGCGCACCAGCACCATGATCACGGCCGCGACCGGCAAGGCCAGCAGTACGCCGGTAAAGCCGAACAGCTCACCGCCCGCCAGAATCGCAAAGATCACCGCCACCGGATGCAGGCCAATGCGGTCACCCACCAACAGCGGCGTCAAGACCATGCCTTCCAGCGCCTGCCCGACCATAAACACCGCGACAATCCCCAGCATCGGGTACAGGTCACCGCCAAACTGGAACAGGCCCGCAATCAACGCGGCGCCGATGCCGATGATAAAGCCCATGTACGGCACGATAGCCGCCAAACCAGCCATCAAACCGATCAACAGCCCCAGCTCCAGGCCCAGCAGCATCAAACCGGCCGAATAGATGATGCCCAAGGCAACCATCACCAATAGCTGCCCACGAACAAAAGCGCCGAGTACGTCGTGACATTCCTTGGCCAGCGACACGATCCGCTCTTCGCGATCGCGCGGCAGCAGACCACGAATCTTGGACAGCAAGACATCCCAGTCACGCAGCAAGTAAAAGGCCACCACTGGAATCAGCACCAGATTCGCCAAAAAGCCAAACAGCGCCAGGCTTGAAGCGGTCGCCTGTGACAGCACCACCCCGGCGATATCCCCGGCCTGCCCCATGTGCTCGGTAATGGTGGCTTTGATCTTGTTGAAGTTCCAGAAGCCATCACCCAGCCCGAACCGGGTTTGCACCCACGGCAAGGCGGTATTCTGCAACCAGTCCAGTACCTGTGGCGCCAACTGGTAAAGCTTCACCAACTGCTTGGCCAGCATCGGCACCAGCACCACCAGCAACGTGACCAGAATGACCGTAAACAGGGTAAAGACCGTGATCGTGCCCCAAGTTCTGGACAGGCCGATTTTTTCGAGGCGATCAACCACCGGGTCGAACATGTAAGCAAGAACAATCGCAATCAGAAAAGGCGTCAGTATCGCGTGCAAGAAATACACGAATAGCACCGCGGCCAGCGCTACACCCCACCAAACCCACCGTCGCGAATCCCGCATAAATGCCTGTCCTTATATATAGAAGAGAAAAACCTACCAGCTAAAGCGCAACTGCGCCGCCTGAGGTGTAGCCGACGCCTGATCTGCAGGCACTTCATGCATCTGCGCCAACGCCAACTGCGAACGCAATTGTTCAGCACTGCCGTTGACCTGATAAACGATACGGTTGCCGTCGACGCTCACCAACTGACCGCCAAACGGTTCAAGCAAGCGGCTCAACTGAGCATAGCGCTCCAGGGTCATGCCCTGTACTTCAAGCAACTGATCGGTCGACACGCCCGGCTTGACGGCGTAGCGCGGAGCCAGACGCTGGCTGACTTGCAGCATTACGTCATCCGCCAGTGCCGCCTGATCAGCGCCGGTTGCACTGCCTTGCTCTTGTTGATCGCCGATCCACAGGCGCCATTTGGCCTGCCACTGGCCACTGTCTTCATGAGCATGCACGGCCAGCAGCGCGTCTGCGCCGTAACGCTCGGACGCCTCTTTCAGCGGCGCCGGATTAGAGCCTTCAAGGTTTTCGGCAGTACCCACCAACTGCTCACTCAAGTCAGCCAGCGGCAAACGCAGCGGCAAACCACGGTGTTGGGCGGCGCGGCGCAATGGTTCGGCAACGGATTGACCGTCACCCACCAGGCTGGAGCCGTCTACCGAATCGTTCAGCCACCAACCCAGCAAGGCCGGGCGGTTGCTGCCCCACAGTGACAAACCGGCCTGGCGCAAGGCGCGGTCGGTGCTCACCGGGTCGAAATCCACTTGCAGGGATTCTGGTGGGCCTGCGTCATAGCCGTACTGGCTGATGATTTGCTGAGGGTCTTTGCGAATGGGCTCCAGCGCCGGGTTCTGCACCGCCTTGGCGTCCCCCGTCAGACGCAATACCAGGGTTTCCAGGGCTTTTTGCGTGGCTTGCGCGCGCTCATCAGGCGACTGACTGGTGACCGGCTCACGCACTTGATACAGGCCCGTCAGGATTTCGGCATGACTCGCCAGGCTGAAAAAAGACAAACAGCCCACAGCTATTAATTGATGAAAACGCATGAAAGATTCCCAACGGCAAAAAAGGGCATTAAAAGGCCGTATAAACACACTCGATAACACCTCAGACAGGCGCGCAGCCAAATCATTCAGGTGCAGCTCGCAGATTTCACACGGTCATAAAAAATCAGAATTTAGCGGATATACCTTATACAGCGTCGCGCCAAGCAGCCAGTACGACTAAAAAAGGTTTTTTTCGACAGATATAACCCTGCCTGTCGGCCCGAGGATGGCCGCTGCCCTTCAAGCCTGATAAAATCGCGCGCCTTCGCAGACCGGCGACAGCCGGGCACTCTGCAAATGCTCTGTTTCAAACCCTGAGCACTTGCAAGCAGGCCCGCTGAGATCGGTCGATACCCCCGAATCCCCCCTAAAGGCCTGGATTATGAGCAAGCAACCCTCCCTGAGCTACAAGGACGCCGGTGTAGACATCGACGCCGGTGAAGCATTGGTCGAACGCATCAAGAGCGTAGCCAAGCGCACTGCGCGCCCTGAAGTGATGGGCGGCCTCGGCGGTTTTGGTGCCCTCTGCGAAATCCCGGCCGGTTACAAGCAACCTGTTCTGGTGTCCGGTACCGACGGTGTGGGCACCAAGCTGCGTCTGGCGCTGAACCTGAACAAGCACGACAGCATCGGCATCGACCTGGTCGCCATGTGCGTTAACGACCTGATCGTGTGCGGCGCAGAGCCCCTGTTCTTCCTCGACTACTACGCCACTGGCAAGCTCAACGTAGAAACCGCAACCCAAGTGGTTACCGGTATCGGCGCTGGCTGCGAATTGTCCGGTTGCTCGCTGGTAGGCGGCGAAACCGCAGAAATGCCTGGCATGTACGAAGGCGAAGACTACGACCTGGCCGGCTTCTGTGTTGGCGTGGTCGAGAAAGCCGACATCATCGACGGCTCCAAAGTGGCCACCGGTGACGCCCTGCTCGCCCTGCCATCTTCGGGCCCGCACTCCAACGGTTACTCGCTGATCCGCAAGATCATCGAAGTGTCCGGTGCCGACATCGAAAACACCCAGCTCGACGGCCAGCCACTGACCGACCTGCTGATGGCGCCGACCCGTATCTACGTCAAGCCGCTGCTCAAGCTGATCAAGGACACCGGCGTAGTTAAAGCCATGGCCCACATCACCGGTGGTGGCCTGCTCGACAACATCCCGCGCGTGCTGCCAAAAGGCGCTCAAGCGGTGGTTGACGTGGCCAGCTGGCAGCGCCCTGCAGTCTTCAACTGGCTGCAAGAAAAAGGCAACGTGAACGAAACCGAAATGCACCGCGTGCTGAACTGCGGCGTGGGCATGGTGATCTGCGTGGCTCAGGCTGACGTTGACACCGCGCTGAACGTACTGCGTGAAGCCGGCGAGCAACCTTGGGTGATCGGCCACATCGCTACGGCCGCCGAAGGCGCGCCGCAAGTTGAGCTGCAAAACCTCAAGGCGCACTAATGCCCGATACCTGTGATGTAGTGGTGCTGCTTTCCGGCACCGGCAGCAACTTGCAAGCCTTGATCGACAGCTGTGCGGTCAAGGACAGCCCGGCCAGAATCCGCGCGGTGATCTCCAACCGCGCAGACGCCTACGGCCTGCAACGCGCCAAAGACGCGGGTATCGACACCCGCGTACTGGATCACACAGCATTCGAGGGCCGCGAGGCCTTCGATGCTGCACTGATCGAAGTCATTGATACGTTCAACCCGCAACTGGTAGTCCTGGCCGGATTCATGCGCATCCTCAGCGCAGGCTTCGTGCGTCACTATCAGGGCCGTCTGCTCAACATCCACCCTTCCCTGCTGCCCAAATACAAAGGCCTGCACACGCATCAGCGTGCGCTGGAAGCCGGTGACAGCGAGCATGGCTGCAGCGTGCACTTTGTCACCGAGGAACTCGATGGCGGGCCTCTGGTCGTACAAGCAATCATTGCGGTAGAGTCCGGTGACTCGCCGCACAGTCTGGCGCAACGGGTTCACGCCCAGGAGCACCGGATTTACCCGCTTGCAGTGCGCTGGTTTGCCGAAGGTCGCTTGTCACTTGACGAGCAAGGCGCATTATTAGACGGTCAATTACTCGCGGCCAGCGGCCACTTGATACGAACCTAGGAGACATTATGCGTCGTGCCCTGCTCCTCGCCTTGAGCCTGCTGGCTGTCCCAGCAGTGCAAGCGGCTGAACTTCATCCTTTCCAGGCCAGCTACACGGCCGACTGGAAACAGTTACCCATGAGCGGTTCTGCCGAGCGCAGTCTGGTCAAGAATGACAACGGCACCTGGACCTTGAACTTCAAGGCCTCGATGATGATCGCCAGCCTTTCCGAATCCAGCACCTTCGCGTTCAAGAACGACAGCCTGATCCCTCAGTCCTACCGTTTCGAACGTGGCGGCCTGGGCAAAGCCAAGAACATAAACCTGGACTTTGACTGGACCACCAACATGGTCACCGGCACGTATAACAAAGACCCGGTCAAGGTGACATTGCTCAGCGGCATGCTCGACAAGTCGACTTACCAGTTGGCGTTGCAGCGCGATGTCGTGGCGGGCAAAAAGAGCATGAGCTACCAGGTCGTTGACGAAGATGGCGTAGACACCTACGACTTTCGCGTCATAGGCCCGGAAGTGGTCGAAACCAAGGCGGGCAAGGTAGACGCCATCAAGGTTGAGCGCGTACGCGACCCGACACTGGACCAGAACCAGAACAAGCGCATCACCGAAATGTGGTTCGCCAAGAGCTGGGACGGTCTGCTTGTCAAACTGCGCCAGGTTGAAAAAGACGGCAAGGAATACAACATCATGCTGCAAGACGGCACGGTGGACGGCAAAGCCGTCAAGGGCAACTGAGGCGCGACATGCCTTAAGCAGCACGCTTCAAGAAAACCTCGCTCCGGCGAGGTTTTTTCGTTTCTGGGTCCGCGCAACAAACAGGCCACAGTAGTCGCTGACGAGGTACGAAGGCTGTGATCGGCTGCGTGCAGCCGTAAAACCATCCACCTCGGGATTCTTGGGTACATATCCATTGCTGCAGCAACGGATATGTACATAAAAGCCTCTCTAATCAAGAGCAACCCTCACCCTAGCCCTCTCCCGAAGGAGAGGGAACCGATTGGGGGATGCTGAAGATAATCGCTGTCCTGTTTGCTGTGCGACAGCGCGGCGTCGTAGACGGGGCGGCAACGCCTACAGGGGATTGGAGTGATTCGCAGAACCTTGAACATGAAACTTTTGTCATAAAACTATTGGCAAAATCCGTAAACACCGCGTCGTACAAGGGCTGCAGCGTTTTGCGCTTTTTTCCAAGATGACAGAGCGACAATTAGCTATTTACTTAGGAAGCTAACAAATTCTATAAAGAAGTCCTGCGACGTCTTGCCGCAGGTCCTTATCAGAATTTGGAGCAAGCAGATGACTATCACAGTAACTGAACGCGACGATTCACGTATGTTCCACCAGCTTGTAGCCCATGGCGTACACCTGTGGGATGTTCATCAGGAAAACATCTTGGTTGGCATGTTTCACCGCGAGAGCGACGCTCATAACTACAAAGCAGAGCTGGAAAAGCTTGAAGCGCAGAAACTCAAAGCCTGAACCACTGCAACGACAGTCTTGAAAAACACAAACCCCGCCGAAGCGGGGTTTGTTTATTACCTTGTAGGAGCGAGCTTGCCTCGCGATCTTTTGATCTTTAAAAAGATCGCGAGGCAAGCTCGCTCCTACAGTCTGTTTAACTTTTTACCACATCAGATCGTCAGGGATCTGGTACGCCGCGTACGGATCATCTTCTTCCGGCGTTTTCGACTCGACCAGCACGTTCAACTGAACGATACGGCGCGGGTCGCGCTCCTGGATCTTCAGCGCCGCCTCACGCGGGATCACTTCGTAGCCGCCCTGGTGCTGCACAATCGCCAATGAACCGTTGGCCAACTTGTTGCGCATCAAGGTGTTGACCGACAGGCGCTTGACCTTCTTGTCATCCACGAAGTTGTAGTGGTCCTCGGTGTTCAGCTTGGGCAGGCGCGACACTTCGATCAATTGCTTGATCTGTGCAGCGCGGGCTTTTTGCTCGGCCTTTTCTTGCTGTTGACGATTGAGCTCCTGGTCACGCTTGATCTTCTCGGCCTTGGCTTCTGCGGCCAGGCGCTGCTGCGTGTCATCCAGCTCGATCTGGCCTTTATGGGCCAGACGCTGCTGCTTTTGCTTTTCTTTACCGGCCTGCTTGGCCTGCTTCTCGTTGACCAATCCGGCTTTGAGCAACTGGTCGCGTAGGGAAATGCTCATTGTCTTACTCACTTAGGCAAACTCAGCCGCAGCTGGGCAAATTCTTTTCCTGGCGCTTGGCTTCACCCCACAGGGCGTCCAGGTCTTCAAGGGTGCAATCTTCAATGGGACGCAGGGTATCGCGCAATGCCTGCTCGATAAACCGGAAACGTCGGTCAAATTTGGCATTTGCACCGCGCAAGGCGGTTTCCGGGTCAACTTTTAGATGCCGCGCCAGGTTCACCACCGAAAACAGCAAGTCGCCCACTTCATCGTGGATCGCCGCCGAGTCGTTATCCGCCATGGCTTCCAGCACTTCGTCCAGCTCTTCACGCACCTTGTCCAGCACCGGCAAGGCGCCGGGCCAGTCAAAGCCGACCTGAGCCGCACGCTTTTGCAACTTGGCCGCACGGGACAACGCAGGCAGCGCCACCGGCACATCATCGAGCAACGACAACTGCTGCGGCGCCGCGGATTTTTCTGCGCGCTCTTCGGCCTTGATTTCGTCCCAACGCTCCTTGACCTGCGCTTCGCTCAAGCGCGGCACATCCAAAGGCGCGTACAGGTCGCCGGTGGGGAACACATGGGGATGGCGGCGGATCAATTTGCGGGTAATGCTGTCGATCACTCCGGCAAACTCAAAGCGCCCTTCTTCGCGGGCCAACTGGCTGTAATACACCACCTGGAATAGCAAATCGCCCAATTCGCCCTGCAAGTGCTCAAAGTCGCTGCGCTCAATGGCATCGGCCACTTCGTAAGCTTCTTCGAGGGTATAAGGCACGATCGTCGCGTAAGTTTGTTTGATATCCCACGGGCAGCCGAACTGCGGGTCACGCAGGCGGGCCATGAGATTTAGCAAGTCGTCGAGGGTGTACATCATTAATCCTTGTGCAGAACGATGTAGGAGCGAGCTTGCCTCGCGATCTTTTAAAGGTCAAAAGATCGCGAGGCAAGCTCGCTCCTACAAGAGATCAACGCGGCTCGCTACGCCCGATACGGCGGGTTTCGATGATGTTCGGCAGTTGCGAAATACGCCCCAGCAAACGCCCTAATGCATCCAGCCCCGGGATCTCGATGGTCAGGGACATCAACGCGGTGTTGTCCTCTTTGTTCGAGCGGGTGTTGACCGCCAGCACGTTGATGCGTTCGTTCAGCAGCACTTGCGACACATCGCGCAGCAAGCCCGAACGGTCGTAGGCACGGATTTCGATATCGACCGGGTACGTCGACACCGGGATCGGCCCCCAACTGACCTGGATGATCCGCTCCGGCTCACGGCCGCCCAACTGCAGCACCGAGGCGCAGTCCTGACGGTGAATGCTCACGCCACGCCCCTGAGTGATGTAACCGACAATCGCATCGCCCGGCAGCGGCTGGCAGCAGCCAGCCATTTGGGTCAGCAGGTTGCCCACGCCTTCGATCTGGATGTCGCCGCGCTTGCCCGGTTTGTAGCCCTGGGCCTTGCGCGGAATCAGCTCGATCTGTTCGCTGCCGCGTTCCGGCTCGACCAGTTGCTGCGCCAGGTTAATGAGCTGGGCCAAACGCAAATCGCCCGCCCCCAGCGCCGCGAACATGTCCTCGGCGGTTTTCATGTTGGCTTTGTCGGCGAGCTTTTCGTAGTCCACCGCTGGCAAGCCCAAGCGGCCCAGCTCACGCTCAAGCAAGGTTTTACCGGCCGCGACGTTTTGATCACGGGCCTGCAATTTAAACCAGTGAACAATCTTCGCCCGCGCGCGCGAGGTGGTCACGTACCCCAGGTTGGAGTTCAGCCAGTCGCGGCTCGGCGTGCCGTGCTTGCTGGTGATGATCTCGACTTGCTCACCGGTTTGCAGGCTGTAGTTGAGCGGCACAATGCGCCCGTTAATCTTCGCGCCCCGGCAGTTATGGCCGATTTCAGTGTGCACCCGGTAGGCGAAGTCCAATGGCGTCGCGCCCTTGGGCAAGTCGATGGCATGCCCGTCCGGGGTAAAGATGTAGACCCGATCCGGTTCAATATCGACCCGCAACTGATCGGCCAGACCACCGATGTCGCCCAGCTCTTCGTGCCACTCCAGTACCTGGCGCAGCCACGAGATTTTTTCTTCGTACTGGTTGGACCCGGCTTTAACGTCGGTGCCCTTGTAGCGCCAGTGTGCGCACACCCCAAGCTCAGCCTCTTCGTGCATGGCATGGGTACGGATCTGTACTTCCAGCACCTTGCCTTCCGGCCCGATCACCGCCGTGTGCAACGAGCGGTAGCCGTTCTCTTTGGGGTTGGCGATGTAGTCGTCAAACTCTTTGGGGATGTGCCGCCACAGCGTGTGGACGATGCCCAGCGCGGTGTAGCAATCGCGCATTTCCGGGACCAGCACCCGCACGGCGCGCACGTCATAGATCTGGCTGAAAGCCAGACCCTTGCGCTGCATTTTGCGCCAGATCGAATAAATGTGTTTGGCCCGGCCGCTGATGTCGGCGTCAACCACCCCGGTGGCCTCAAGCTCGGTGCGCAACTGGTTCATCACATCGCTGATAAAGCGCTCGCGGTCCAGCCGGCGCTCGTGCAGCAAGGTGGCGATTTGTTTGTACTGCTCAGGCTCCAGATAGCGGAAGGACAAGTCCTCCAGCTCCCACTTGATGTGGCCGATACCCAGGCGGTGCGCCAGCGGCGCATAAATATCGAAGACCTCGCGGGCAACGCGGATGCGCTTCTCGTCCGAGGCACTTTTGACTTCGCGGATGGCGCAGGTACGCTCGGCCAGCTTGATGAGTGCTACGCGCACGTCATCAACCATCGCCACAAGCATTTTGCGCAGGTTTTCGACCTGCCCCTGAGAGCCCATCACCATGGATTGGCGGGGGCTGAGGCTGGCGCTGATCGCGGCCATGCGCAGCACGCCATCAATCAGCTTGGCGACCACCGGGCCGAAGCGCTGGCTGACCGCAGGCAGTTGAATCTGCCCTTCGCGTACGCCGCGATACAAAATCGCCGCGACCAGCGAGTCCTGATCGAGCTTGAGATCGGCGAGGATTTCAGCAATTTCCAACCCGGTTCGAAAGCTCGACGCGCCCTCAGTCCACAGGTTTTTTGCTGCATTGGCTTGCTGTTCCGCCTCACGTGCGTACTCACACGCTTCTTTCAAGGCTTCACGGTCCAGCGCCACATCGACACTCACCGCATGATCAAGCCATGCCTCGAGGTTGAGACTGCCGTCAGTGTTGATCGGCTGGTGTGCTCTGACCTGTACCATCTTGCTTACCTTCCCTACGGCGCAGGTTTGATGCGCCGATATACCGACCCGAATCCCAACCCCATGCTCCAGGGTCTAGCGGCATGGGGTTGCGGGCCCGTCGAAATAGACAGACCGTCCTAGTCTGCTTCAAATAACGCCATCGCCTCGACATGCGCGGTTTGCGGGAACATATCGAGGATTCCGGCACGTTTTAACCGATACCCCTGTTTCATCAACTCAACCGTGTCGCGAGCCAGCGTAGCCGGGTTACACGACACATAGACCAAACGTTTGGCCCCCAGCCCCGACAGCTTGCGCACCACCTCAAAGGCCCCGTCACGCGGCGGATCAAGGAGGACAGCGGCAAAGCCCTGCGAGGCCCATGTTGCATCCACCAAGGGCTGCGACAGGTCGGCCTGAAAAAACGCTGCATTATGCAGCTTGTTACTGACCGCGTTTTGCGCGGCGCGTTCGACCATCGTCGTAACGCCCTCGACGGCCACCACTTCGCGTACCTGACGCGCCAAGGGTAATGCGAAATTACCCAGCCCACAGAACAAGTCAAGAACCCGTTCGTCAGCCTGCGGCGCCAGCCACTCCAGCGCTTGCGCAACCATGGCTTCGTTGACCCCGGCGTTGACCTGAACAAAGTCACCCGGTCGGTAGGCCAGCTCCAGGTCCCACTGGTGTAAACGGTAGCCCAAGGTCTGCATCAAATCGACCGGTTGCGGCTCGCCATCGCCCTGTAGCCACAACTGGGCATGATGGGTGGCGCAAAAATTCTGTAAAACCTGCAAGTCAGCAGCACTGAGCGGCGCCATATGGCGCAACAACACGGCATTCGCCGAACCGCTAAACAACTCGACATGCCCCAGGGCTTTCGGATTGCTCAACTGGCGCAGCATGGCCGGCAGCCCGCTCATAATAGGTTGCAAAGCCTGTACCAGCACCAAACAGTGGTCGATGGCGATGATGTCCTGACTGCCGGCAGCCCGAAAGCCGACGTCCAGCCGCTTGGCCCTTGCGTCCCAGCGCACCGCGATGCGGGCCCGGCGGCGGTAGCCAAATTCTGGCCCGGTCAACGGCGCTGCCCATTCGTCGGGCTCAACAC
>NZ_WIWK01000019.1:0-66249 GCF_009600165.1 Pseudomonas sp. FSL R10-0399 | reverse complement strand
TCTAGGATGACGCCCATGCTGGGCGCACAAGTGACGCGGCGTAAGGCCGGAACCCTAAGTGGCCGTTGCCGCAGCAATGGATATGTACATAAAAGCCAAAGCCCCCTCACCCTAGCCCTCTCCCGAAGGAGAGGGAACCGATTGGGGGATGCTGAAGTACTCGGTGGCCTGTTTGCTGTGCGACAGCACGGCGTCGCAGACGGGGCATTGCGGGGTCAGATCAGGTAGTTCTTCAGCTCGCGGGCAATCACCATGCGTTGGATCTCGCTCGAGCCTTCGTAGATCTGGGTGATCCGCGCGTCTCGGTAGTAACGCTCCACCGGGTAGTCTTCCAGGTAGCCATAACCACCATGAATCTGGATGGCTTTGGAGCAGACAAACTCGGCTATTTCCGAAGCAAACAGTTTGGCCTGCGAGGCTTCTGACAAGCACGGTTTGCCAGCGCTGCGCAGGCGTGCTGCGTGCAGGATCAACAGGCGGGCGGCGTTCAGGCGGGTTTGCATATCGGCCAGCATGTTGGCCACGCTTTGGTGCTCGATAATCGCCTTGTCGAACTGCACGCGATCACGGGCGTAGCCCAGCGCTGCTTCAAAAGCCGCCCGTGCAATGCCCAGCGCCTGGGCGGCAATGCCGATGCGTCCGCCTTCCAGGTTGGACAGGGCGATGGCCAGCCCTTTGCCGCGTTCGCCCAGCAGATTGGCTTCGGGCACGCTGCAGTTGTTGAGGGTGACGGCGCAGGTGTCTGACGCGCGAATGCCCATTTTGTGTTCAGTACGATCGACGATAAAGCCGGGTGTTTCGGTGGGCACAAGAAAGGCCGAGATGCCTTTTTTGCCCAGCTCCGGATCAGTCACGGCAAACACAATGGCCAGTTTGGCGCGCTTGCCGTTGCTGACAAATTGCTTGGCCCCGTTGATGACCCATTGGCCGTCGCGCAGTTCGGCGCGGGTACGCAAGTTGTGCGCCTCGGAGCCCGCTTGCGGTTCTGTCAGGCAGAAACAGCCGATGGCCTGGCCGCTCGCCAAGTCGGCTAGCCAGGTTTGTTTTTGCGCTTCGCTGCCGTATTTGAGAATCGGCCCGCAGCCCACCGAGTTGTGGATGCTCATCAGCGCACCCGTCGCACCATCACCGGCCGAAATTTCTTCGACGGCCAGCGCGTAGGCGACGTAATCGACGTAGGTGCCGCCCCATTCCTCGGGGACGACCATGCCGAGCAGGCCCAACTCGCCCATTTTTGATACCAGCGCGTCGTCGATCCAGCCTGCTTTTTCCCAGGCTTGTGCGTGGGGGGCAATTTCGCCACGGGCAAAATCACGCGCCATGTCACGGATCATCACTTGTTCTTCAGTCAGTTCGAGGTCTTGCATGGCTTACACCTCGCTTTTTTTAAAGTCGGTGAAGAAGCTGGCGACGTGCTTGGGGTCCAGTTCGCTCAAGGTCGGCGGGTTCCAGTGCGGGGTTTTGTCCTTGTCGATAATCAGTGCGCGCACGCCTTCGATCAGGTCGCCGCGATCAAACCACTGGCGGTCCAGGTGTAATTCCAGCTCGAAGCATTGCTCAAGGGTCAGTTGACGGCCGTGGCGGAGCATTTCGAGGGTGACGGCCATGCCCAGCGGTGAGCGGGTTTCCAGCAGGTTGGCGGTCTCGGTGGCCCATTCGCGGTGTTGCGGTGCTGTCACGGCGCGCAGGTGAGCAACGATCTCGGGCACGCTGTTGTGGGCAAACACTTCATCAATCACGGGCCGCAAGTTGGCCAGCGGCGCGTTGGGCAAGGTTTGCACGGCAAAGGTAGCCAGCAGCGCCTTGAGGTCTTCAAGGGGCGATTGGCGCCACTGGAGGTGGTCGAGGCTTTGATCCAGTTCAGGCAGTTTGCTGCTGTCGGTGTACCAGTCGGCCAGCCCGCAATACAACGCATCGCTGGCGCGGATTTGCACGCCGCTGACGCCCAGGTAGGTGCCGATCTGGCCGGGGGTGCGGGTCAGGAAGTAGCTGCCACCAACGTCAGGGAAGTAACCAATGGCCACTTCCGGCATGGCCAGACGGCTGCGTTCGGTGATCAGGCGCAGATCGCAGCCTTGTGCCAGGCCCATACCGCCGCCCAAAACGTAGCCATCGAGCAACGCGAGTAACGGTTTGGGGTAGTGGTGCAGCGTGCGGTCAAGGGCGTATTCCTCTTCGAAGAACACGGTGTGCAGGGTGTCTTTGCTTTTGTAGCTGTCGTACAGCGAGCGAATGTCGCCGCCCGCACAAAAGGCTTTTTCGCCCGCGCCGCGCAATACCACGGCCTTGATGTTGGCATCGTCGACCCAGGCATCGAGCTGCTGTTGCAGGCTGCGGACCATGGGCAGGTCGAGGGCGTTGAGGCCGCTGGGGCGGTTGAGGGTCAGGTGGCCAATATGGTTGCGGACCTCGGCAAGTACCGTGCTTTGGGTCGGCTCGACATCCTGTGTCGGCAAGGATGAAACCTGAGCAGTCATCACTAACTCCCTGCTGTGCTTTATTTTTAGAATGTGTTCGCGGGCGAACGTTGGTCGATGCTAACAGTGCAAATTTGCTGATGACAACCCGGATGCGTGCAGGCTTGGCATGCATTTTTGCATGGCTAACAAGCAGGATTGCTCGCCCACTATTGCGCCAACCAGCCGCCGTCGACATTCCAGGCTGCGCCGCGCACCTGGCTGCCGGCTTCACTGCACAAAAACAGCACCAACTCGCCGAGTTGCGGCGGGGTGACGAACTCAAGTGACGGTTGTTTCTCGGCCAGCAGGTCATGCTGGGCCTGGTACGGGTCGATCCCCTGGCTGATGCGCTGGTCGATTTGCTTTTGTACCAGCGGCGTGAGCACCCAGCCGGGGCAGATGGCGTTGCAGGTGATATTGCTGGTGGCGGTTTCAAGGCCGACCACTTTGGTCAGGCCGATGACCCCGTGCTTGGCGGCCACATAGGCGGCTTTGCCGACCGAGCCGACCAGGCCATGAACCGAGGCGATATTGACGATGCGGCCCCAGCCGCGCTTGCGCATGCCGGGCAGGGTGAGGCGGGTACTGTGGAACACCGAGGACAGGTTGATCGCGATGATGGAATCCCACCGCTCGACCGGGAACTCTTCGACGCTAGACACGTGCTGAATGCCCGCGTTGTTGACCAGAATGTCGATGCCGCCGAATTCGCGTTCGGCGTAGTGGATCATGTCGGCGATTTGCACCGGGTCGCTGACATCGGCCGGGTGATGCCCCACCTTGCCGCCAAACTGTTGCAGTTCGGCAATGACTTTGCTGGCGTCGCCAAAACCGTTGAGTATCAGGTCGGCGCCAGCCTTGGCCAGGCTTTGCGCGATACCCAGACCAATACCGCTGGTGGAACCGGTAACCAAGGCGGTTTTACCTTTCAGGCTCATGATCAATTCCTCAGGTGAGACACGGTGATTTCATCGATGAGGAAACTTAGCACGCGTTTCGCGACTGCGGATACGAAACGGCCCACCAAAAGGTGGGCCGCTTTCACGCAGAGCCTGGGGGATTAGTCCTGGCGGCTGGTGACTTCCAGCAGGTGGTAACCGAACTGGGTTTTAACCGGGCCTTGCACCACGTTGATTGGCGCGCTGAAGACCACGGTGTCGAATTCTTTAACCATCTGGCCTGGACCGAACGAACCCAGGTCGCCGCCTTGACGGCTGGACGGGCAAGAGGAGTTGGCCTTTGCAACTTCGGCGAAATCAGCGCCGCCTTCGATTTGTGCTTTCAGTTCGTTGCACTTGGCTTCGCTGGAAACCAGGATGTGACGGGCAGTGGCTTTGGCCATGGGGAGTTACTCCTTTCAAGAAAGTGGTGAGCCTACCGGATTCAGTGGCTTTTTTCTCGGCAAAGTTCCCATGGATTAAAGATCCCGACTTCTGCCTCAAAGGCCCTGGTTTTTCAAACGTTGCGCATGCTCGATATACAGCGCCACGGGGTTGGCCTTGCGCCGAGTCATGCCGGCCATTTGATTGATGGTGTCCAGGTGGTCCATCTCATAATCCGATTGAATGACTGTGCCCAAGTGCGAGCTGAAGCGGCCTACCAGGCCGTCATTGGCTTTGCTTTCACGGGTAAAGAAGCTGGAAAACACGCGGCAGGCGTTGTGCATGGGATCAAACAGGTTCATTGATTCGGAGAGCAACGAGCCTTTGATAATGCCGCTCCAGGAGTAATAGAACACGTCGTTGACCTGCGCTGCCCCCATACCGCCCCACGTTGCTGGCAGGCCTTGCGGGTATTTTTTGTTGAAGTCGGCAACACCCTTTGAGGTCAGCGCATTGAGGGCTTCAAGTGAATGCTGGGGCAGTTTGGGCTTGCCGCTGAGTATCGACATGAAGGTGCTGAAGGCGGTGATCAGGGCTGCCGCCGCAGTCTCTGGCAATTGGCCGGGGGTGAAGGCCAGGCGCAGGCGGTCGGCAAGCTCGGAGCCGTGATTGGGGCCGCTGACGGAGGTCACCGAGGCCACCGATTCAGGGTCGACAGCAGCGGCATAGCGTGCGGTGAGGGCGCCCTGGCTGTGCCCGATCAAATTGACCCGCTTGGCGCCCGTTTGCTGGCGCAGGTCATGGATGTGCGCGAGCAATTGTTCGCCACGGGTTTCGTTGTTGTGGGCGGCAGACACGGAGGCCGTGAACACGTGGGCGCCTGAATCGTGCAGCGCTTGCTTGATGCCGTTGAAGTAATGCAATGGCCCGATCCGTTCAAAGCCGAACAGTCCATGGACCAATAAAAGGGGGTAGCGAGTGCTGGGGGTGCGGTACATGTTGTTTCTCCAGAGAGTGTTTTGAGGTCATAAAAACACCTTAGTCGACAACATGAAGCGGGCAGATTGGGTTGCAGGGTATTACCGTCGGCCGCGTCAGGCTGTGGGCCTACAGGCAGAGCGGGCGCTGGATGATTCCAGGTGCGCGAGGGCGGTAATCGTTTAGAGCCGGGAGTGTTTCAGACGGCATCTGTCGGCTTGCCTGTCAGACGGATCGACTTCGCGCAACCGTGGGCAGGGCCCAGCGGTGCGCATTCAGTCAGGCAGGACGATTGTTTAGCTGGCGGCCAGCAGCGCACGGCGTTGCTGTTGCAGTTGGCTTGCCGCATCACGCAGTAACTGCTCGGTAACTTCCCATCCCAGGCAGCCGTCAGTGACGGAGACGCCATAGCGCAGGTCGTTGCCCAGCGCTTGGCAACCCTCGAAAAGATGGCTTTCGAGCATCACGCCAATCAGCGAGTGATCACCTTCCAGGCGTTGCGCCAATACGTCTTTGAACACGTGCGGCTGGCGCAGAGGGTCTTTGCCGCTGTTGGCGTGGCTGCAGTCAACCATCAGGCGCGCAGGGATGGCGTTTTTTTCTAGACCGGCGCGGGCCTTGGCCACGCTGCTGCGGTCGTAGTTCGGGCCGCTGTGGCCGCCGCGCAAGACCAGATGGGTGTCCGGGTTGCCGGAGGTCATGATGATGGCCGGATGCCCTTGGCTGTCGACACCGAAGTGGCGGTGGCCGTGGGCGGATGAACGCATGGCGTCGCATGCAATGCCTACGCCGCCGTCAGTACCGTTTTTGAAGCCGACCGGCAGGTCCAGGCCGCTGGCCATCTCGCGGTGGATTTGGGATTCGGTGGTGCGCGCACCAATCGCTGCCCAGCCCAGCACGTCGTCGAAGTAGCCGGCTGCCATGGGTTGCAGCAGTTCGGTAGACACGGGCAAGCCCATGCGCAGCATTTCAATCATCAGCTCGCGCGACAGCGTCAGGCCGTGGGCCATGTCGTCGCTGCCGTCTAGATGCGGGTCGTAGGCCAGGCCTTTCCAGCCGATGGTGGTGCGGGGTTTTTCGACGTAGGCACGCATCACCAGCAACAGGTCATCGCTCAGGTCGCGAGACAGGGCGGCCAGTTGGCTGGCGTATTCCAGTGCCGAGACCGGATCGTGAAGGGAGCAAGGGCCAACGACTACTAACAGGCGGGAGTCTTCGCCATTGAGGATGGCGCGGATGGCTTGGCGCTGCTGACTCACCAACTGGCTGAGTTCTGCGCCCAGTGGCAACTGCTGTTTGAGCTGTGAGGCGCTGGGCAGGCGCTGGGTCAGGGCAGCTTTGGTGTCGGTGTGAGCGGTGTTTGGCAGAGCAGATACAGATGCGTTCATGGTGTGTGCTTCCTGGGCAGGCGGCGGGCTTTCCCGCGCGCTCAGCCCTACTGGGGTGTTCGACAATTGGCCAGACTGGCTGTGAGTTGATGTGTGCCACCGATGTGGGTCCGTTCGGAGGCGGCAGGCTGTCCCGAACGGCGGCTGATAAATCGCCAGGCAGTGCAAAGGTCGAAGCGGTAATAAGTGGTGTAGTTCATGTGTGCATTCCTCAAATAAGTCATTTTTGCAGGGGCTAAAAAAACAAAACCCCCGGTCGGGTAGCCGACCGGGGGTGAGAATTCTCTGGTAGGCGACCCCTTGAAAGTGGCCGCCGGATGGGTATCAGGCGCGCCAGTGGCTAAACCAATACCCAAAATAAAATCGTGCAGTCGAGTGTGCATTGTGCGTGCGCACAGCAGCAGCCTGGCGCTGGGTAGCGACCTGCTTGCTAATGGCTGTGTGTACGTTATGCAACATGTGTGTTCTCCACTGAATGGTCAGGAGCTTACTCGAGAGCGGTAGCGCGATTCAATTAAAAATTGCTATCACCTTCATGTGGAAAATGTAGCTGCCATGAGCGGTGGTCAGGATGCAATGCTTAGCTTATAGCCGTTTTGTCGGTTTACGTGCTTGCATCGCCAGAGGCAGCTAATCTCTTTATGTCGCTCAATCAAATTGGGCGCAGATTCACATCAGGCCGTCGCTTTTGTCTTCAGTTGAGTCGCCAGGAGAAGGGAGAATTATGCCGTCTTTCATTCCCAGCAATACCGCAACTTTATGGGCTTCTCCGCGTTTTCCTTTTTTACGCCCTGCAAGCACTTGATAGGTTGTCGCCGGGTCAACGCCATGTTCACGCGCGAACTGTTGAACAGACTTCCCTTGATGTTCAAGCCAAGCCTTGGCTTGTGCCGCAGTACGAATTCCGGCCATAGTTCAAAACCGTTCAATATTGTTCAATTATTGCAGACTATACCATCCTAATGGATGTTAAAAGTGGAGTCGTATATTCAGATGAATGGAATTGGTTCGCGTTTACGGCAAGAAAGAGAGCGTCTGGGCCTTTCGCAAAAAATATTTGGCGAAATCGGCGGGGTAGAAGCGAACGCCCAAGGCAAATATGAAAATGGCGACCGTGCGCCAAAAGCTGATTACTTGTCGCGTGTTGCAGCACGTGGCGTTGATGTTCTGTATGTGTTGACGGGCGCCCGTACGCCGACACTGGTCGATAACCTTACCCAAGTTGAAGAGCGGGTGTTGGTCACGTATCGCGGGCTGCATAAAGACGATCAGGATGCTATTCGCCAATTAACCTCAAGCCTGGCGAAAATGTCGGTGGCGCAGCCGTTGCGCAAGCGTCAAGAGTCCAGCGATTGATCAGTGGCCCTGTGCGCTGGCGTATTGATTCATGAATGCATGGATAGGTAGGTCGGCTGACTGTTTTTTGTTAAGGTAGGCGGCACCAACTTAGACGCAATTTGCGAGGTGTCGACTTGATTCGGGTTCTGGTGGTCGATGATCACGATCTTGTGCGTACGGGCATTACACGAATGCTGTCGGATATCGATGGTCTGCAGGTCGTCGGTCAAGCCGAGTCTGGCGAAGAGGCACTCGCCAAGGCGCGTGAGTTGAAACCGGATGTCGTCCTGATGGATGTCAAGATGCCCGGCATTGGTGGCCTGGAAGCGACGCGCAAAATGATGCGCAGCCATCCAGACATCAAAGTCGTCGCGGTAACAGTGTGTGAAGAGGACCCGTTCCCGACGCGTTTGTTGCAGGCAGGCGCTGCGGGTTATATGACCAAAGGGGCTGGTTTGGCCGAAATGGTTCAGGCCATTCGCCTGGTGTTTGCCGGGCAGCGCTATATCAGCCCGCAAGTGGCTCAGCAGTTGGCGCTCAAGTCTTTCCAGCCTGCCAGCGATTCTCCTTTTGATGCCTTGTCTGAACGCGAGATCCAGATCGCGTTGATGATTGTCGGCTGCCAAAAGGTCCAGGTCATTTCCGATAAGCTTTGCCTGTCGCCTAAAACAGTCAACACCTACCGCTATCGCATTTATGAAAAACTCTCGGTCAAAAGTGATGTTGAACTGGCGTTGCTGGCCGTTCGTCATGGCATGGTTGATGCTGGCTGACGATGACTGACGTGTTTGATTCCAGTGCATTTCTGTCGACGTGTAGCGGCAGGCCCGGCGTGTATCGCATGTTCGACAGTGAGGCGCGCCTGCTTTATGTGGGCAAAGCCAAGAACCTGAAAAAACGCCTGGCCAGCTATTTCCGCAAAACCGGTCTGGCGCCTAAAACAGCGGCGCTGGTTAGCCGTATTGCGCAAATCGAAACCACGATCACCGCCAACGAAACCGAGGCGTTGCTGCTTGAGCAGACGCTGATCAAGGAGTGGCGCCCGCCGTACAACATCCTGCTGCGCGACGATAAGTCTTATCCGTATGTGTTTCTGTCGGATGGTCAATACCCGCGCCTGAGCATTCATCGCGGTGCCAAGAAGCAGAAGGGCAAATATTTCGGGCCTTACCCCAGCGCGGGGGCGATCCGTGAAAGTTTGAGCCTGTTGCAGAAAACCTTCATGGTCCGTCAGTGTGAAGACAGCTATTTCAAGAACCGCACCCGGCCGTGCTTGCAGTACCAGATAAAGCGTTGCAAGGGACCGTGTGTCGGTCTGGTTGAGCCAGAGGTCTATGCCCAGGATGTGCGCCACTCGGTGATGTTCCTTGAGGGGCGCAGCAGTGCGTTGACGGAAGAACTCGGTAACGAGATGGAGCAGGCCGCCAGTACCCTCGATTTTGAGCGGGCAGCCGAAATACGCGATCAGATCTCGTTATTGCGTCGGGTTCAGGACCAGCAAAGCATGGAAGGTGGCACTGGCGATGTGGATATCGTCGCGGCCTTCGTCAACCCGGGCGGTGCCTGCGTGCATTTGATCAATGTGCGCGGTGGTCGCGTGTTGGGCAGCAAAAACTTCTTCCCGCAGGTGGGAATCGAGGAAGAAGTGGCCGAAGTCATGGCCGCGTTCCTCGGGCAGTACTACATCAGCAGCCCGGAGCGCGATTTGCCGAGTGAGCTGATTGTTAACGTCGAACACGAGAGCTTTGCTGCTATCAGCGAGGCGATTGAAGCCCTGCGCGGGCGCGAGATGGCCATCAGTTATCGCGTGCGCGGTACCCGTGCGCGCTGGCAGCAATTGGCCGTGACCAACGCTGAGCAGGCGCTGAGCGCACGTCTGGCCAACCGTCTGCATGTTGCGGCGCGCTTTGAAGCGCTGGCGCAAGTCTTGAAGCTCGACGAAATCCCCCAACGGCTGGAATGCTACGACATCAGCCACTCCAGCGGCGAAGCCACCGTTGCCTCTTGCGTGGTATTTGGCCCGGAAGGCCCGATCAAATCCGACTACCGGCGTTTTAACATCGAAGGTGTGACCCCGGGCGATGACTATGCCGCCATGCACCAGGCCTTGATGCGCCGTTTCAGTCGGCTCAAGGAAGGCGAGGGCAAGCTGCCCGATATCCTCTTGGTCGACGGGGGCAAGGGGCAGCTTTCGATGGCTCGTGACGTGCTCAACGAGTTGGCCGTACCAGACCTGATTTTGCTCGGCGTGGCCAAAGGTACGACGCGCAAGGCGGGCTTTGAAACCCTGTACCTGAACGATGCAGCCCATGAATTCACCTTGAAAGGTGATTCGCCGGCGCTACATTTGATCCAGCAGATCCGCGACGAGGCCCATCGTTTTGCCATTACCGGGCACCGTGCGCGACGTGGTAAAACCCGTAACACCTCTACTCTGGAAGGGATTGCGGGGGTGGGGCCAACCCGTCGCCGTGACCTGCTGAAACATTTTGGTGGATTACAAGAGCTGTCTCGTGCCAGCATCGAAGAAATTGCCAAAGCACCCGGTATCAGTAAAAAGCTCGCTGAGTTGATTTATGCAAACCTGCACAGCGAGTAGAATGCTCCCTCACCTCGTAGCCAGTTGTGCCGATGAATATCCCTAATTTGATCACCGTTCTACGCGTTCTTCTGATTCCGTTCTTTATTCTGTTGTTTTACCTCCCGTACAGCTGGAGTTATGCCGCTGCAAGCTCTGTGTTCGCTTTTGCCGCGGCAACGGACTGGCTGGATGGTTATCTGGCCCGCCGACTGGAACAAAGCACACCGTTCGGCGCCTTTCTGGACCCGGTTGCCGACAAATTGATGGTGGCGGTCGCGCTGGTGTTGCTGGTGCAAGAACATCACAACTTCTGGCTGACCTTGCCGGCAGCGGTGATCATAGGTCGTGAAATTGTCATCTCGGCCTTGCGCGAGTGGATGGCAGAGCTGGGGGCGCGCGCCCAGGTTGCCGTGTCGAACATGGGCAAATGGAAAACAGCGGCGCAAATGCTGGCGTTGGTCATCTTGCTGGCCAACCCGTCAGACTTTAGCTTCTGGGTCCTGATCGGTTATGGGTTACTGATGGTCGCGGCGGGGTTGACGTTGTGGTCGATGGTTCAATACTTGCGGGCTGCCTGGCCGCATTTGAAGACCACCTCGACAAAATAAATAAAACTTTTTGAATCAAGGGGTTGACGCATTCTTGGAAACCTATAGAATGCGCAACACCAAAACGCGGGAATAGCTCAGTTGGTAGAGCACGACCTTGCCAAGGTCGGGGTCGCGAGTTCGAGTCTCGTTTCCCGCTCCATATTATGATCTGCAGACGTCCATTGAAGTCTGTAAGTCGTTGAAATCAGGACCTTCGGGTCCTTTTTTCGTTCCAGTTAGTTCCGCCGAAAACCACTAACAGCCACGACTTTTAAGTCCATTTTTAAGTCCATCAATACGGGCGTGGCGGTTTCCGGATTGTTGCTGGAGGAGCGAGGCCTACGCGACAAGTATCTAGTTCTGACCAAGAGTTCAGGAGCTAGAGCATGGCACTTTCAGATCTGGCTGTCCGGCAAGCAAAAGCAACCGGAAAGCCCTACACCCTCGGCGACCTTGATGGGCTATCCTTGGCGATCGCACCTGAAGGCGGCAAGTCGTGGCACTACCGCTACTACTGGGCCGGTAAGCAGAAACGCATGTCGCTGGGCACTTACCCTGAGGTCAGCCTCCGGGAAGCGCGTACCCTACGCGACGAGGCCCGAGCTCTTTTGGCCAAGGGCATCAATCCCCGAACACACCGTAAGCAGAAGCGGCAGTCTGTCCGTCTCGCGGACGAGAGCACGTTCAAGGCAGTGTTCGACAAGTGGGTCGAGCATCGTAGGCTTGTCCTCAAGGAAGGACGACAGAGCACGCTCTCACAGATCCAGCGCATCTTTGCCAAGGACGTTCTTCCTGCTCTTGGAAGGCGGTCAATTTATGAGATCCAACGCCCCGACCTGCTGGAGGTCGTTGCTAGGATCGAACGCAGAAAAGCGCTCACTACCGCCGAAAAGGTCCGTACCTGGTTCCGGCAGATGTTCCGTTACGCATTGATCATCGTCCCCGGGTTACCGCTGAATCCTGCGTTCGATCTGGACGTCGTCGCACTGCCCCAGCCGCCTGTGCGCCACAATCCATTCCTGCGCATGCCCGAGCTCCCGGCCATGCTCCAAATACTACGCAAGTATCCCGGTAAGCTGCAGACCCAGCTTGGCCTTCGATTGCTGCTTTTTACTGGAGTGCGTACAGGGGAGCTGCGGCTGGCGACGCCGGATCAGTTCCACCTCGATAAGGGCCTCTGGATCATCCCCCCTGAAGTGGTGAAGCAGCTGCAGCTTGAACTGCGCAAGGAGGGCAAGCGTCCCGGTGATATCCCACCCTACATCGTGCCGCTGTCGGTGCAGGCTATAGAGGTCGTTCGCCACCTGCTGGATCAAGTGAGGCCTGCGCAGCGATACCTGTTTGCTCACTACAGTGACTTGAAAAAGCGCATCAGCGAGAACACGCTCAATCTCGCGCTGAAACGGATGGGGTATAAGGATCAACTGACGGGTCATGGCATCAGAGGCACTATCTCTACTGCGCTCAATGAAATTGGCTACCCGAAGGTCTGGGTCGATGCACAACTCTCGCACGCCGATCCTGATAAAGTGAGCGCAGCGTACAACCATGCCGAGTATGTCGAGCAGCGCCGCAGGATGATGCAGGATTGGGCCGATAGACTGGATCTCTTCGAGCAGTGCCAGGTTGAAGCGGCTAGCATGCCGATCACCATTCACCTAGAAGGTGTTCCGCAGTTGGCGGGAGGTTTTGACGAAGTGGTCCCTACCGCGACGCGCGCTCCCATCCTGGGGGCGACGCCGACGCTGCCTGCAGCCGCTCAACGCATATCGGCTGTTTCAGGACTAGCGCCTGGGCTTTCGGAGATACAGCGAGAGCGAATGGAAATGCTGGAGATGTTCAATGCCCCGCATAACCTGCCAGCTGCGGTGTTCGCTGAGATGGCCGGAAAATCACGCAGGTGGATCAGCTATGAGATTCAGGCCAGAAGAGTGCTTGCGTTGAGCCTGGGTAACCAGGGGCAGCGCGTTCCAGATTGGCACCTAGATCCGCTGAAACATAAGCTTGTGCAAGCTGTGCTGAAGCATTCGCAGGACGCTGATTTCTGGGTGATTTACCGAGCATTACTGAATCCCCATGGAGTACTGGATGGCCGCACGCCGATTGAGGCCGTTACGTCAGCGAATTTCCATGAGGCTGTTATGGCTGCGTGCTTTACTTTGAAGAGTAGGGAGAACGCCTCTCTTCAAAGTGCATAGAAAAGGATCAGTCACGAGTTCCGGGTCTTAAGGGTTGGCTGGGAAACTAAATACAGCGCCCGTGGCTGCATAGCTGAACTTTGTAGTCGAAACGATATAATGACTGCGAGTCTCGACATTTTATCGTTAGCTTGCTATCATTTTTTTACATTCCGCCATGTTGAGATGCTTGAGGGATTAGAAGCCCTGACGGCCACGAACCGTCAGGGCTTTGCTTTGTCAGCCACATTAGGGTCTGTTGCCGTTTACATAGGTAACCAAAGGAAGGCGCAAGCTGTGGCCATCATACGTTCATAATTTCTCTTGAACTTGTCGAATCGAGAGGCCACTGGACGTGACGACTACCTCGGGTAGGCGTCGCTCTCCGTGACCGAATGCGACAGTTGGGTTATTCAATAGGAGAAGGGTGAGCCAGTTGGCAGAATGAAGGTCAGTCGTGCTCGAGGGTTGGCAATCAGAACCTGACAGGCTTTATCCTCATAAAAATAATAAGGTGGGGGCCCATGAGCTGTCTCATTTGTGCCGGAAGCGCTGAAAGCATCCAGGTTGGCGGCGAATTTGAAGAGCGCGACTGCCCGTCATGCGGTCATTATCGGATTTCCAGAGCGCTGGTTTTAACGCTTATGGAGCAGGGCCAGATTTTCGATGTGAATAGGATGAGGGGCAGGCTTGCCGAAAAGCGCAAGCTCGTTGATATTCCTGCCATTGAAATTCATGAGGCACTGCTCGTTCCCTGAGGTTGGAGTGAAATGGCTCGAGAAACAGCCTCGCTTATCAATTCGGCGCGACGATCTCATCGTCCAGGCCGCGCTTCAGCTCGACCAAACTCTCATTCCGAAACCTCCGCGCCACCTTTTCGCTTATCTGCACTTTCATGGCGCGGACTTTCCGTTGGCTGGTATGAGAGGGTAGGATCCTCCTCAGTTTGTTGCGGACTAGCTTTTCCCGTGCGATCTTTCCCGCCTTTGCATCGCGGGCGAAGCCGTTCATCCGCTCTTCGTCTGTCTCGCAAGCGCCGATAATCCGCATCACAGCCTGGACATCATCTTCACTGCTGGCCGTGTTGAGGCGCCCAGCAATCCACCGAAGCTTGTTTGCAGCCCATCTGAACTCTTCGGTGCGGATTCCACGTGAAAGCCCAGGGGGAGGGCAGGCCAGAGTAGCCCCGCCGCTATCTGCACCAAGGGCAACGGAATCGGGATCACCCTAGCCACCAACTTTGAGATGCCCACCAGTATCAACAGAATCAGGACGGTGTGGGCAGTTTGCATAGAAAAATTTTCCTCTTCACTCGACATGCACTAGGCCGACTGTAGTGGTCAACTAATCCCGGACACGACGTTAAGTTTTTCCTCGGCCCGCGCTGGAGCCAACCCATCGTTGAATTGATGAGGCCGAATCCAGTTGTAGCGATGCATCAAAAAATGGCTGATATCGCGCTGTGCTTCCTGCGCAGTTCGATAGCCCACGGTCGGTATCCATTCTGTTTTCAAGCTGCGAAATACGCGCTCCATCGGTGCGTTGACGCTCCTATGTCAACAAGATCGAGCCGAATCGGCTAAATCCGCCAGGATCAAAGGGTATAGCTCCCTGATGATATAGCGCTTTAAACAGCGCTGGATTTCTTTGGAAGACAAGCCTTGCGCCCAAATGTAGGTGATATCGCCGCACCAGACTTGATTGGGCGCTGGCACGTCGAACTCGCGGTTCAATGTGTTCGGGATATCCAGTCTTTCTACTGTTGCTCGTTTGTAGGCATGGGAGCCGGGTTGTTTGCTGACTAAATCAAGCTCCCGCATCAAGCTACGCACTTTGAATCGACCGAGTTGCTCACCGTCTTCACGCATCGGCGACAGGATGCTGCGACTGCCCGCAGAGCTGCGACTTTGCGAGAACAGCTCACTGACGCGACTACGCAATCGAATCCTCTCAACACCCGGAGATCGCCGCCTCAGGCGATGGGCGTAGTACGTCGAACGGGTGATTTCGAACACCTCGCACAAGCAGTCAACAGGTTCATGGACCCTTAGCTGATGGATCAGCGCGAACGCTCGAGATCTTCCGACATCAAGAGCGCGGTAGCCTAATGAGATGGTCACCCCCACATACTGTGAAGGCTAGACTTTCCTTGGGGGTACGTTTCGGAGGAAATTATCATGAGCGAGTTAGCAATGGTCGGGGTCGATCTCGGCAAACACAGTTTTCATCTGCACGGTCAGGATAAGGCAGGCCGGGAAGTGTTTCGCAAAAAACTGTCACGTCAGCAGATTATTCGGTTTTTCAGCAACCTTCCGGCGTGTACCGTGGCGATGGAGGCCTGTGCGGGAGCGCATTTCGTTGCTCGCGAGCTAATGGTTATGGGTCATGAAGCCAAACTAATTTCCCCGCAGTTCGTCCGCCCTTACGTCAAGGGCAACAAAAACGATTTTGTCGATGCAGAGGCCATCTGCGAAGCGGCATCACGCCCTTCTATGCGTTTCGTTTCACCTAAGACCGAGGCCCAGCAGACGCTTTCAGTTTTGCATCGTATACGTGAATCACTGGTGCGAGACCGCACCAAAATTGTGAACCAGATGCATGGTTTCCTGTTGGAGTTCGGGATCAGCCTACCCAGAGGATTGGCCATCATGAAGCGTCTGCCTGTCATCCTGACTGAACATGAGCTGCCCACTCGACTCACGACCCTCTTGGATCGTTTGCGCGAACACTTCAACTACCTGGACACCCAAATCAAGGATCTGGATAAGGATCTGGCTCGCCAACTGGCTGACGATGATCTGGGCAGTCGTTTACTGAGCATGCCATGCGTCGGCCCGATCACCGACAGCCTGCTGGCTGTGGAAATGGGCGATGGCAAGCAATACGCAAGTAGTCGTGACTTCGCTGCCTCCATTGGCTTGGTACCCAGGCAATACAGCACCGGGGGAAAAGCTAATTTGCTAGGAATCAGCAAGCGCGGCGACAAAAATCTCAGGCGATTATTGGTTCAGTGTGCTCGAGTTTATCTTCAGCAATTAAAGAACCAGCACGGCGCATTGGCAGATTGGGTTCGCTCGCTGCTGATACGACGGCACTCGAACGTGGTGGCCTGTGCCTTGGCCAACAAACTAGCTCGGATCGCTTGGGCGATCTCAGTCGGTCATCGAGTATTCAACGCAGGGACAGATGCCATGGCTATCTGACTCAGCTGCTGTTCTAGTACCACGAACCACCTTCAGGTTTTGCGATAGCTGAACAATGGATGACGTGAACGGCCCACCGGCCTGGCGAAGAACCTGCTCTAAAAATCGGCTCTGCAAAAAGCCGTTAGCCTTTTCAGGATCGTCAGGCGCGACTCTCATCATGGCGCGGGGCATGCCTCCTATAGACGCCGGATAGATTTAAGCAAACCAACCACTTCGCCCGTTAATCAGCATTGCAAAAAAGGGGGTGACCATAGATTTTAGTATTGATTTCTCTCGCCAAGCCGAGCAATCCGTGCTTCCAGCTCCTGAATTTTTTGCTGTTCCGGAGTCAGTGCCTTGCTCTGCGGGGTGACGCCTTTATGTTCTTTCTGAATCTGGTCAACCCAGCGGCGCAATGCAGACTCACCAATACCGAGTGAACGGCTGGCTTCGATGTAGCTGTAGTTTTGTTTGAGCACAAGGTCGGCAGCCTCGCGCTTGAATTCAGGAGTAAAGGAGCGGCGTTGTTTGGTCATCTGACACCTCGATCTGGCGAGCATTCTCGCCTAAATGGGTGTCCGGTTTCATTAGACCACTACATGAGCATCTTCAGCATGATCTCGACATCGGCGGGATTCAACTAGCCAAGAAATTCTTGCCAAAGCAGACCGGCGATCCTCTCGATGCGTTGGCCCAAGACCCGCCCCTCGTCGGTCAGCTCCAACCGCTTCGCCCGCCGATCTGTAGGGTCTTGCAGCAGACGCAGGAAACCGCCGTTTTTGAGAGTGTCCAGCACTCTGACTACTGCTGAGTCCTTCAGTCCCAACAGCTGCGCCAGTTCGCGCTGGCGCATCAGATTTTTACCCATACGAAGCATTTCGAGAATGGGCAGCGCCGTTGGTTGCGTCCGACAAGCCCCCGTCGCAGAGACGCCGGCCTAGCACTCGTTTCGATGATTGCCCCACGGCTGGAAGCCGTCCCCCAAGGTCAGCCCACTGGCCGATTTTCAACGGCTTGCGTCCCATACGATGTATCATCAAATAATATGCATGACGTGCCATTTAATCAAGCGGAGTGGTTATGCGGGACGACAGTTCACGCAGTACTTGTGCTGGTCTAACCACAAAACACCGCTCCATGAACGACGATTGCATCGACGCAGAGAGGTTAGTGCGATGGATCGTATGCAGTAGGGCTGAACTCTTCTCGTGTGATACGGCATAGCGGTGCTGATGGCCATCGGGGGGAGTCTAAGCTGTCGCAGATGATGAAAGCTAGACGAACCGTGGCATTACGTGGGAATCAATGGAGAAGATGCTATGTACTGTGACATGAAAGATTCCCGCGTGCCTGCTCCGATCGATGTGCAACTACCCGCTAGTATTCCGATCCAGCGACATAGCTTTCACGACGCCAAACGTGCCGCCGATTGGCAGGAGATTCTATCGGATGTGCTAGTGCCGATAACTCTTAATGCTCGCGCTGGAAGGAGGTCCGAACACTTTCAGATGAATGTCCGTTTTCAGCGGATTGCCGTGTTGAGTTTCGCCGCCTTTTCTCCGGGCGGTCTCATCGCCATCAGCCATCGCCGGAAAGTCGATCAGCGTGACAGTAAGTACTTGAAGGTACTATTCATGATCGCAGGGCTAAGCCTGCTGAGCCAGGGTGCACGCGAAGTCGCGTTGAAAGCGGGTACTTGGACGCTTTACGACCCTACCACTCCTTACAGAATCGATTCTGATGACGGGGCCGAGTGTCTAGCCCTGGCTCTGCCGGTACGCGATGTCTGGCCGTGGCAACGCTTCGTTGAGCACGAGACCACCGCCGTGCAGCCGATACGCGGTAATGCATTACTTGCTATGCAGTCGATGCGGCTTTGTCTGGATGGGGGAATCGACCCTGGCCTTGACGACTTGAGCAGTTTCGGAGAGTCGATTGCCCTACTGATGGGGTCTGCAGTCTCTCGGGCCATCGAGCCATTGCTTCCTATAGCGGCCAATAAAACGAGCCACATCCTGCTGCTGCGAGCGCAAGAACAGGTGCGCAATCACTATCACGATCCGGAACTTACCGTGGATAGCCTGGCGCAGGCTCTCCAAGTTTCCCGGCGCACGTTATACAACGCGCTGCAGGCAGCAGAACAGACACCGCAGAGGCTGATCCTGCGTTACCGATTGGATGCGTTCCGTCGCGCGCTGGCCAACCCCGCGTTGAGTCATAAGACTTTAACGGAGCTCGGCTTGGATGTCGGTTTCTCCGATATCGCCCACTTCAGCCGGCTATTCAGGAAGCATTTTGGCTTGACGCCGCGGGTCTACCGAGAAATGCACCGCAACTCGAAATGAAACCTTGCATGGGATGGCTAACGCATTTGCATGCTAGGGAGAGTTCCTCTGCGACATCGACCTTATATTGTACGGACGGCTCTCCTATCGATTTAGCGACATAGTGCCGGTTCGACATGCTCGAATTACCGGCTTTTTAGTGCGTCATAACTTTGGAGGCGATGCGCGAGCGTCGTACAGTATCTATGAACATCCAGTTGGTAAAAGCCCAGACTGTGATCGAGTTCGGTTCCCCTTTGGTCGAGCGCACCTCCCTGCTTTCGCCGCCTACGGGCAAACAGGTGCGCGTGCGCATCCGTGCCTGCGGGCTGTGCCACAGCGATCTCCACTTTCACGAAGGACACCTCAATCTCGGCGCAGGAAACAGCCTTGCATTGAGTGACCTGGGCGTCACGCCACCCTTCGTCCTAGGTCATGAGCCGTCTGGGGAAATTGTCGATTTCGGGGCCGATTCCGGCCTGGATTCTGCCGACCTGGGCCGAGCAGTCATCGTCTATCCCTGGATAGGCTGCGGCCATTGCGAGTTATGCAACAACGGCCAGGACCATCAATGCGCGCAGCCGCAGGTGATCGGCATGCAACAACCCGGAGGGCAGGCAGACCACCTGATCGTACCGGACGCCCGGTTTCTGATCGATGCTACTGGCGTGGATCCGCTCCTTGCCGGCTCCTATGCCTGCTCTGGGCTGACGTCGTATTCCGCTTTGAAGAAAGTAGAAAGACTACGCGAAGACTGGATCGGCATCATCGGCGTCGGAGGCGTCGGTATGATGGCGCTGGCTGTTGCCAAGGCCATGGGCTTTCGGAAGGTTGCCGCCATCGACGTCAACGACCAGCGACTGGGAGTCGCCAGAGATGAGTTTGGCGCGGATCTAATCATCAACAGTAAAGCCCCCGAGGCTGCACAGACGCTACTCGACGCCACGGGTGGGCTGGCAGGAGTCATCGATTTCGTCGGTTCGACCGACACTGCTGATTTGGCGATCGGTCTGTTGAAAATCAATGGTGAACTCGTAGTCGTAGGCATGTTCGGTGGCGAATTGCGCGTGCCGTTGCCGATCCTTTCCATCAAGCAGCTCAACCTTCGCGGCTCGTTTGTCGGCAGTGTCGACGAACTAAACGAACTGATGAGTTATGTCCGAGCTGGAAAGGTGAAGCCGATTCCTGCCGTCGCCATGCCCGTTCATCAAGTCAACGATGCGATCACCCAGCTTAAGGCAGGGAAGGTCGACGGTCGAATCGTCCTAACGCACGACTGATACGCCCATTACTTTGCCTACTGGACCTATCCGAAGATAGCCAGCGAGGCCATCCACTTCATGCAGGAGATTACCGATGGCAGTTTCACCTCAATCCGCTACGCTCGCACAGACGGCAGCGGCACAGATCGGTGCAGTGCTCGGCCGTCAGAGAGCGGCCCTGCTGGCATCCGAACATCCCAGTGCCGACGTGCGGATCGATCGCATCACCCGCGCGATCAACCTTCTGCTAGAAAACCGTACGGCGCTGGCCGATGCCGCCTCTGCCGACTTTGGCAACCGCAGCCGTGAGCAAACACTGCTCGCGGATATCGGCAGTGCCGTGACGGCCCTGAGACACAGCCGTGAGCACCTCCGGGAATGGATGCAGCCTGAGTTGCTGCAGGCTCCGTTCGAGGGAACCGACGCGCGCGTCGAATATCAGCCGCTGGGCGTGGTGGGGATCGTTAGCCCCTGGAACTTTCCGGTCACGCTGGCGTTCGGCCCTGTGGCAGGTGCCTTCGCCGCCGGCAACCGCATCATGCTCAAGCCTTCAGAGCTTACGCCAAAGGTCTCGGCACTACTTGCCGAGCTGGTCCCGCGATACTTCGCCGAGGAGGAGTTTGCGGTGATCCTTGGCGGTGCCGATGTGGGCGCCGCCTTCTCCGCGCAGCCCTTCGATCATTTGATCTTTACCGGTAGTACCTCCGTCGCGCGGCATATCATGCGCGCTGCGGCGGACAACCTGGTGCCGGTGACGCTGGAGCTGGGCGGTAAATCTCCCGTCATCGTGTCGCGCACCGCCAATCTGCGCACGGTAGTCGAGCGGGTGTTGACAGTAAAGACCTTCAATGCCGGGCAGATCTGCTTGTCGCCCGACTACGTGTTGCTGCCAGTAGAATCCGTTGATGCATTCGTTACTGAGGCGACGCGTGTAGTTGGCCAGATGTACCCGACGCTAAAAGACAATCCGGATTTCACCTCGATCATCAATCCCCGCAACTACGACCGACTGCAGGGCTATTTGGCCGACGCGCGCGAGAAGGGCGCTCTCCTAGTCGAAATCAATCCGGCCGGCGAGGACCTAGACGACCGCGAGCGACGCAAGATCGCACCTACGCTCGTCTTGGGGGCTACCGACGAGATGCAGGTGCTTCAGGAAGAAATCTTCGGCCCAATTTTGCCTGTCAAGACCTACAGCGACTTTAACGAGATCATTGGCTATATCAATGCGCATTCCCGGCCGCTGGCTGTCTACTACTTCGGTGAGGATGCCGCAGAGCGTCGGCAGGTGGTCGAGCGCACCACTTCCGGCGCGCTCGTGGTCAACGACGCGATGACCCACGTGTTCATCGAGGATTTGCCCTTTGGCGGCGTTGGCGCTTCGGGAATGGGTGCCTACCACGGCATTCACGGCTTCCGTACCTTCAGCCATGCAAAACCGGTCTTTAGCCAAAGTTCGGGTGGGGAATCCAACCTGCTGATGCGCGCGCCCTATTCCGAGACGACACGGGACTCGATTGCCGCAATGCTCGGCGGCTGAAACTCCCCGCGGTGCCACCCGATGGATTGTTATGAGAAGGCAGTCCATCGGACAGCGTTGAGCAACCAGCCCGTGCGGGATGCCACAACGTGACCCTGAAATCGTCAGGGACGAATTTGATCCTCCGTATTGCACAAGCTTTACCTGGGTACTCCAATAGCGGCTGCCCGGGCACATATGCATTTTCGGTTTTCCGACTCGTCAGCCCCTTGCGATCCGCGCGCCTTGGCTGGCGCATCCGTCCTGGCGGGATTGCTCGCCTAGGTACCGAACGATTGCCATTTGGCTAACTGGAATAGAGTGATCTTGATGAAGCAAATCCCACGTATAGTTATCGTCGGCGGCGGCGTCGCCGGCTTGGAAGTGGCAACCTATTTCGGCAACAAGATGGGCAAGCAGGGGAAAGCGCAGGTTACGTTGATTGATCGCAGCTCGTTGCATGTGTGGAAGCCGATGCTGCATACCTTCGCCGCTGGCACGGCCAACGCACACCAGCAGGGCATTCCTTTCTTCGCCCAGGCCAAGCGCAATCATTTCAACTTCATGCCCGGCGAGCTGAGCACCCTCGACCGCGCGCGACGCTTCATCGAAATCAAGCCCCCGACGCTAAGCGCCGAACCTCTGGAGCCCCGGCGCTTCGACTACGATATTCTGGTGCTGGCGATGGGCAGCAGAGCCAACGATTTCGGGATCCAGGGCGTCAGCGGAAACTGCTTTTTCATCGACGATCTGTGCCAGGCGGAGACATTCAACCAGCGTCTGCGTGGCGAAGTTCTGCACGCGGCCATGTCCGGTGGCACCATCGATATAGCCATCGTCGGTGGGGGAGCTACGGGCGTTGAATTGGCGGCCGAAATCAGCCAGCTCGTCGAGATCGGCTCGACATATGGCGCCGCCGCCCAGCCAGCGCGGTTACGGCTTACGCTCATCGAAACCAGTCCGCGAATTCTTGGTGGCTTCCCCGAAGCGGTCTCGACGCTGGCCTCTGCAAAGCTGCATGAGCTCGGCGTCGATATCAGGACCGACACTACGGTTATCGGCGTTGATGCTGACGGATTCATGCTGAAAGGCGGTGAAAGAGTCAATGCCATGCTCAAGGTGTGGGCGGCGGGCGTTCGCGCCCCCGCCGTGCTCGATGGCATCGACGGCCTCCAACGAGCACGCACCGGACAATTGGTGACCCGTCCGACGTTGCAGCTTATCGACGATGACCGTGTGTTTGCGTTGGGCGACTGTGCCAGCTTAACCCTGCCCGGCAATGACAGGCCGCTGGCCCCCACCGCCCAAGTGGCGCATCAACAAGCAAGTCATTTGTGTCAAAACCTTCCCCGGTTCCTACGTGGGCAGCCGATCAAGTCCTTCGAGTTCCATGACCTCGGTGCTCTGGTGTCGCTGGGTGGCTATGGCGCTTATGGGACAATGGCTCGCCGCGGGATGCTTCCGGCCACGCTTATTCGTGGGTGGGTGGCGCAGATCGGGCACGCCATGCTCTACCGCCAGCACCAGTTTGGCCTGAACGGACTGCGTCGCGGTAGCCTGATCTGGCTTAGCGACATACTGAACAGGGTTGTGCAACCGAGGATACGCCTCGATTGACGCAAGGCGAGTTGAGTTGCGCACTCAGTCGCCGCTGTAGCTGGTCACGGGCGGGCGGTAATCGCCTGTCAAGCGCAGTACAATTTCGTGCCATGACTGTCTTATACGCCAGGCCTTTCCAATTCGACGCACCCATGGACGACGACGGTAACCAGTTATTGATCCTATAGTGACCAAATTGCAGAAAGCCAGCGGTTATGCGCAAAAGACAAACAGCCGGCGCGCCGGGGGGGCACCGCAAATCTGTTTGAACATCGATCCAAGTATTGACCAGAACCATGCCGAATTGGGGTTCGAAAGGTATCTTCGATGCTGTGCCTGCGGTCAAGATCGGGATGTAGAATTCGGCGCCCCTATAGCCGCATTTTATGGCCTCACAAGTGTCACGAGTGGATGCATATACTGGATGGAGCCGTTGTGCTGGGCAATGGGGCCGACTGACCGAGTCAGGGTAGAGAAGGGTGATACGGTATTAGTGGTTCAGGATGCACCGTCTCAATGGGATAGCGAAGTCTATGTACGAAAGATGTACGCAATCATCTGAAGCGGCTTTGGGGCGTCTTTATCATAAGGTAGAGCTCACGAAGGGGGGGCGTCGTTCCAGGTAATCCCCCCTGAAAAAAGTACGCATCAGAAGTAGAATTTTCTCCTGACCGGATCAAGGAAATTTTGCGTGAAGACATCGCGTTTTTCAGACAGTCAAATCATGGCTATCCTCAAGCAAGCAGAGGCTGGAACCCCTGCGCCAGAGCTGTGCCGAGAAAATGGCATCAGTTCGGGCACGTTCTATAAGTGGCGCACCAAATTCGGTGGTATGGATGCTTCGTTGATGGCGCCGCTTGCGCGAGCTGGAGGAAGAGAACCGTCGGCTTAAAAAATGTACGCCGAAGAGCGTCTCAAAGCCGAAATCATCCAGGAAGCCATGGCAAAAAAGTGGTGAAGCCATCTTGGCGACGAGAGATGGTGCAGGAAGTGGTTCGTTCAGGTCGGTGCAGCATCAGGCTGGCGTGTCTGGCCTTCGAGATCAGCCTCACGTGCTACCGCTATCAGCCGCGTTTGGCGCCTGAAAACGCCGAGATTGCCGATCATTTAATACGCCTTACCCATAATCAGCGAAATTGGGGCTTCGGCTTATGCTTTCTGTACCTGCGCAACGTCAAAGGCTATCGCTGGAACCACAAGCGGGTGTATCGGATTTACCGTGAGCTGGAACTGAATCTGCGTATCAAACCGCGCAAACGTATCGTGCGCGAGAAGCCCGAGCCGCTGGCTGTTCCTGGGGGCAGCAACCAGTGCTGGTCGATGGATTTCATGCATGATCAATTGGCGGACGGGCGCAACTTTCGGGTTTTCAATCTGATCGACGACTTCAACCGTGAAGCCCTGGGTATGGAAATTGATTTTTCGCTTCCGGCTGAACGTGTGGTGCGAGCGCTGAATCGGGTGATTGAATGGCGCGGGAAGCCACAAGTCATTCGAAGTGACAACGGCCCGGAATTTATCAGTGCCAAACTCACGGATTGGGCTGAAAAACGGGGCGTCCGTTTGGAATATATTCAGCCGGGCAACCCGCAACAAAACGTTTACGTCGAGCGCTATAACCGCACAGTACGTTACGACTGGCTGGAGCATTACTTGTTTGAATCGAGAGCGGAAGTTCAGAATTACGGCACGCACTGGATCTGGACATACAATCACGAACGCCCGAATATGGCCCTCGGCGGTATCACACCTAAACAGAAGTTGGCCCTGGTGGCCTGACCTCTATTTCTGACGTGTATTAGAAATGGGGGGATTACCGAACGTCTTGTGCGCTGGGATCAGTGATCCAGCCCCTGCCAATTGATGCGTTTGGTCAAGCACCGCGCGTTGTTCGGGGGTGGTGATCAAGACCGTGCGCTCGCGTCCACCCCTGGTCCATGAACCCTTGAGGGCAATGTGATCGCCTCGGTCGGCATAGCGGGGTTGAAACTTGATGGCTTCCTCGCGCCTTAATCCAAATGCAGCTTGCAACGTCAGGCTCATGCGCACGTAGGGATCATTCACCTTATCCAGTGCATCGCCCAACTCCCGGGCCTTGTTTTCGTTGGTCACATAACGCCGCTCAGGAATGCCGAGCTGGGTGTTGTCGGACGGAATGATACCCGCTTTACCGATCTTCTCGGCCCACCAACGCAGATGCGCCAGACGGTTCTTGAGTGTCCCTACCGACAAGCCCTCAGCTTGCCTGCGCTCAACCAGTGCCTCGACATGTTTGCCCTTGAGTGAGGGCGCACGCATTTGCCTGAACCCCGCTTCGCGCAATTGGCGGGCGACCAGTGTCAGACCGCGTTGCCGGTCGGCCTGGGTAGCATGGCTGCCATCACGGTTGCGTTGGCAGAGTTGGCGTAGCGTGTAGGTGAGATCGTCCATCCAGACCTCCTGCCAATGTCCTCTGTATATGGTGCTGAGTTGAAATCCGGTGAGTGTTATTGCCAACTCGCCAAGGCGAGATCCCCGAAGGGCGAGGGCCAGGTGCTCAGATCACCTGTGGCCTCAAATGAGGCATCTGCCTTGCTTCCTGTGGGAAGGCCGGGCAGGGGAGTTGCTAATGAACAGATGAAAAAGATGCGATTCGCTGGTAATGAAGACCTCCTGTGACAGTGAGTGGGAAATGGACGGGCAGGGCTGTACCAGGCATTGCGCCGGTAGCCATTGCGGGGACGAAGCGGCGCCCCGTTGGGCGGTAGGTTGACGTTGGCAGTACTGGACATGCCGAGGATAAAGCAGGCTCCCCATGGGTAGGGTCGACGCACAGTGATGAGCCAAGGTGTGTCCGGGAGAGTTCCGCTCAATGCGAGCTCAGCGCTTGCAGGAACCTGCGCTCTGGGCAACCGAGTGGGTACGGCATCGGCGAAGTGATTCGCACGAAGTAGTGCTTTCTGCCCTGCACCAGGGGTTCCGGTGTTTAGGCCCGCCGGTAGGTCATTGCAGTTTCAGTGTGCAAGAGCATCATCACGTAGCGCCAACGTAAATACGATCTGCGCGACGTCGTATTGTTGCTGCATTGCGCGGGGCCGTCACTGCGGAGTGCAGTGACGGCCCATGTCGTGGCATCGGTGTCGTGTAATAGCAAAAGACGCTGCGGCAGGCGCATGCTTATCCCCGGCCTGCGGCACTGACGCGGCCTTCGGCCTTGTCGGCTGCCCGCGCAGAGGGGCATGGCGTCCCTGCCACTCCTGCACAGGCACCTTGCATGCGGTGGCATCCAAAAAAGTGGTCGGCAGTGAGGTAGAGTTCGCGGGTAGTGGGGGGGTAATGGCGGGCGCTTAAGCCGCAGCGGAGTGCAACCTGTTGGCGCTGATGCGGTTTTGACTCAGGCTGCTGATTTCGTCTGCCCCATAGGCAGTTTCGGAAATCCCACGCAGGGCGATCGTTTGCTGGGCATTCAGGCGGGTTAATCAATTCCGGCAGCTTGGGTCAAAACCGCATCAGCGCCAACAGCCTACCTATCGAAGTTTGTTTGTCCTAAGCCGGTGAAGAGATCGCGCAAGCCCGTGGCAGAGAGTGGATCGGGCTAAGGCTTTCTTCAATTGCCTCGTCATCTCAAGCAGTCCGGGCAAACCGAAAAAGCTCGATAATGACTGAGCTGAGTAATTGCACAGACTTGCCCACCCATTTGCATTCGGCCTGACCAGTGATTTACATCGGATTTGACTAGCATGCTTCGTGGCCCTGACCGGCTCCGTTCGGCCGAGGCTGTGTAAAAACGTTTTCGAACGCGACAGGTACTCAAAACCGGACTAGAAATCGCGCATCTGCTGACGTGTCGATAAATTTCAGATTTAACGTAAACGCGCGCACTTCAATTTTGACGAAGCGTTTTTACACACTCTGGGCCATTAGTAGCCATAGCCTGTCTCGTCCTGTGGAGTATGCCGTGCTACTAAAAATGAAAACTGTTGCATCGTCGCCAGGAAAGTAGCCGGCACCTTGATACGTTCAACCAGTCAGGAGAGACGTTAGGGGTCAACGCGTCCTTTGTAGGTAAGCGAATTGCTGCGGTGATCTTAACCGGCTCAAGGAAGTCATGATGCTGCTGGTCGCCAAGGACGGGGCTTTAGCGCCTGAATGGTTAGACTATCCGTTAAAAGGCAACTGCGTGGGCTTTCGGGAGTGCCATGTCGGCGGAGATTTCCTGCTGATTTACCGTCTGGCTGTTGAAAGCAAACAAGAGCAAATCGTCTTCGTTCGAACAGGAACCCACGCTGACCTTTTCGAGAAGTAGTTGTAACGGCCTGCATTTGAACCTGCTCCGACCTGCAATCAAGGCCCTCTTCGACCAGGATTAACTGCGACTGTCCGCTCCTGCAAACCAGCATTAGCTGCAAATGACAGGACTCAGATAGGCAGGCCTGCTGCCAGCATCTTGTCACGTAACTCGACAGCCCGCGCTGGGTCGAGCGCGTTACTGAACAGAGCCTTAATTTCGGGTGGCGGGGGTAGCCATTTCATTAGTAGATTGTGTGAGTCAACATTCCAGGAACTACTCGTGGGAGCTGGCTTGCCAGCGATGGCAACACCTCGGCGCTTCAGACAAACCGTGTCGCCTGCTGGCTAGCCTTACCCTAACTGGCCTTCTTGAGTCCCGGCTTGTCTGTCTCGGTCAAAGGCGTACGCGTATGCGCCGAGGGCTTGATTGCCCGACTGCTCTGGCCGTTAACCGACACCGGGATTTCGCCATGGATTGTGGTACGACGCACGACGCGCCTCTCATTACCATAATCGTCGACGGCGATGTGCTGGGTCGCACGGTTGTCCCACAGCACCACATCGCCCTGGCTCCAGCGCCAGCGCGCAGTGTTTTCCAATTTGACGATGTGCGCCTGGAACCGCTCCAGCAACGCCCGCGAATCCTGAATATTGAGACCAACCAGCTTCTGCGCAAAATGGCCGAGCAGCAGGGATTTTTCCCCTGTTTCAGGATGCACCCGCACCAATGGATGCTCCGTCTCATACACTGTGGAGGTGAACTGCTCGCGGAAGCGCTGGGTAGCCACCGCTTCAATTTGTTTGGGGGCAATGTAATCGTAGGTATTGGTATGCACGGCCCAGAGGCTGTCAGCCAGTTGCTGCAGTATCAGGGGCAGTTCCTGATAGGCGCTGACGGTGTTGGCAAACACGGTGTCGCCGCCGACGTCGGGAATCACTTCACCGCGCAAGATGGTGATCTTCGGGTAGTCCGTCACAAAAGTGATGTCGGTGTGCCAGGAGTTGGCCCGCGAACGCTGCGAATCCACTTCAAGAATACCGGCTGTATTCGCCTCCGACGGCGTGGTGGGGTGCACCACCAGGTCGCCGAAGAGACGACCAAAGGCTTCCTGCTCAGCATCGTTCAAGTGCTGGTCGCGCAAGAACAATACCTTGTGAGTGAGCAGCGCCCGGTGCAGTTCGGCGAACTGGGCGTTATCCAGATCAGGCAAGCGAACGCCGCTGATAATGGCTCCAATGCGGCCGGTTACCGGCTCAATAGTCAAGCTCATAGTGGATCCTCCTGGCAGGACTAGCCGCCAATTTTCACGACAGATTGATCAAGGATGGATAACGTTTTCGAGATCACGCAGTGCTGCTTACCGCTCAGCTAACGACTCGTTGCTCACGTCGCAGGACGTATTGGTTTTCCGGGCGTGCTAGCCCCAGATGCTCGCGCAGGGTGCTGCCGCTGTACTCGCTACGAAACAGTCCGCGGCGGCGCAGTTCAGGCACCACAAGCTCGATAAAATTTTCCAGTCCGCCCGATAGCCAAGGCGGCATGACATTGAAACCATCGGCGGCGCCTTTTTCGAACCATTCCTGAATCTGATCGGCTACCTGCAGGTAGGAGCCAACCACAACCCAATGTCCACGTGCCCCGGCGATACGCAGATACAGCTCGCGGATACTCAGGTTGTCGCGTTCGGCCAGATCCAGCAGCAAGCTCTGACGGCTCTTGCTGCCGTTGGTTTCCGGCAGATCCCGCGGCACCGGGCCGTCGATGTCGTAGGCTGACAGGTCGGCGCCGATCATCCCGGACAGCAATGACAGCCCCACTTGTGGATGAACCAGCGCCTGCAGTTTTTGATACTTGGCCTGGGCTTCTTCTTCGGTGCGACCCACGATCGGCAAGATGCCGGGGAGAATCTTCAACTCATCTGGGCTGCGGCCGTAACGGGCCAGACGACCTTTGACGTCAGCATAAAAAGCCTGGGCATTTTCCAGGTTCTGGTGTGCGGTAAAAATAACCTCCGCCGTGCGCGCTGCGATGTCCTTTCCGGCCTCTGAAGAGCCCGCCTGCACCAGCACCGGATAGCCCTGAGGCGGACGAGCCACGTTCAACGGGCCCTTGACCTGAAAGTGTTCGCCCTGATGATTTAACTCGTGCAGTTTGGCCGGATCGAAGAACTGACCGCCGTCCTTGTCCCGAATAAAAGCGTCATCCTCCCAGCTGTCCCAGAGCCCCTTGACCACATCAAGGAACTCGTCGGCACGTTCATAGCGCAGGGCGTGATCCAGATGACTGTCACGGCTGAAATTCTGTGCCTCGTCATCATTTCCGGAAGTGACCTGATTCCATCCGGCGCGGCCGTTCGAAATCCAGTCCAGCGAAGCGAATTTTCGCGCCAGGTTGTAGGGTTCGTTAAAGCTGGTGCTGACCGTGGCGATCAGACCAATCTTGTCGGTGGTGGCAGCCAACGCCGAAAGCAAGGTAAAGGGCTCCAAATACGAGCCGCGTGCGGTTTTGCCCACCGTGTCGTAACGGCCAGTACTACCGGCATTGCTGGACTTACCCACAGCAACGCCATCGGCGACAAACACCGCATCAAATTTGGCCGCTTCGGCCAGTTGGGCCACACGCAGGTATTGCTTGAAGTCCAACTCGGCACCCTTCGGCACATCGGGGTGACGCCAAGCTGCAATGTGATGACCAGTACTCATTAAAAAAGCATTCAAACTGAGTTGACGCTTGCTCATGTGGACACTCTCAAAAACGACAGGGATTAGCGACGTCTTGTTCGAACACTCAACGACACGTTTCCCTAACATTGCAGAAGCCATGCCATAGATATAACCGGCTGTTTAATAAGGATTTTTATCTAAAGGGCAAAATTTCCTGTAAGAAATCCAACATTTTTTGAGCTCAACTGTGGCGTCTGGCTCAGCGCTATCCAAAAAAACAGCTTGTTTTTTATACGACTCTATATAATAAAATCGAATATATAGATTTTATTAGATTACTTTTAAATATATTGAAGCCTCTCTATAGTTCTCTGCCACCTTCAGGGATAGAGGATGCTTGATGAATGCTTCCGTACTCACATTGGCCCCTCACGAAAATCACCGTGAGGAAATTCGCGCCAAAGCTTTGCTGTTCGCCGATCCGCGCTCGCAATTATTAAAAAGCCAGACCGAGCGAGTCGCGGCCAGCAGCGTGCCTGTGTTGATTCAGGGCGAAACGGGAACCGGCAAGGAATTGCTGGCCCGACACCTGCATCAATGCAGCGGCCGCCAAGGCCCATTCGTGGCAGTCAACGGGGCAGCCATCAACGAAAACCTCGCCGAGAGCGAGCTCTTCGGGCACGAAGCCGGCGCCTTTACTGGTGCCAATGGTCGTCGGCAAGGCTGGTTCGAGGCGGCGCAAGGAGGCACCCTGTTTCTTGACGAGATCGGCGATTTGCCCTTGTCACTACAGGTCAAGCTGCTGCGCGTACTGCAAGAAAAAGAAGTCGTGCGCGTCGGTGGACGCCAGCCAATTCCGATAGACGTTCGAGTGGTTACCGCCACCCACGTGGACTTGCATTCGGCAATAGCCTGCGGGCAGTTCCGCGAGGATCTGTACTATCGCCTGAACCTCGTCACCCTGCAGATTCCGCCCTTGCGTGAACGCCCGGGAGACATTCTGCCGCTGGCAGAGCATTTTCTGGTTCAGTTTGCGCGCGAGCAACACCGGTCAGTGGTGAGCCTCAGCCCAACGGCACAACAGGCGCTGCAAGGTTATGCCTGGCCGGGCAATATCCGCGAGCTGGAAAACGTACTGCTGTCAGCCGCCTTGCAAACCGGTGAAAGCGTGCTAGACGTCGAGCATTTGCATTTGAGCGAACGTCGCCGGGCTCGCACCCGGGTTGAACCTCAGCCCCCGGCGGGTAGCCAAGTCCGACAGTCCGATACATCCGCCGCTCTTATCTGGCAGAACATACACAGTCAGATCCACGATTTGCTGACCTTGCATGACGATGACCATCTGTGGACTCAGTGGGGGGCCATGTTGCTTGAAGAAACCCTGCGCCATCACCACCACAATCAAGTACACAGCGCGCTGCGGCTGGGGATCAGCCGTCATGCGCTACGCACCCTGATGAAACGACATGACCTGATGCCACCCGCGCAGGGTGTTCGTGGTAACAGCAGGGGCTGAGTTTGAAGCCAGTCATTTTGGACTCAAAACCTGAGGGCGTTGGCTTGCCAGTGATTCAAGGGGGCGGTGTCTCAGATACACCCAATAGATGCCATCGCCAGCAAGCTGGCTCCCACGATAGACCTGCGCCAGTTTTCCCCCTTGCGCCCCACAGCCCGAACTGTGGGATATGCGACAGAAGCCCTGCGACGCTGCGCTCTTTGCAACAGTACCGCGACCTGCGGGCCACGTATGACCGAGACATCCATTGTTGTCGACCCCAGCTGCGGTCCAGTCCTGCGGAGCGCTAACGTTCTATATACCCGATAAGCACAATTACCCAGACCTTCTACTACTTATTGGCATAAAGCCTGCAATACCTTTTTCAGCCAAGCGCTGTTCGCGCGGTTATTGATCCTAAAACCAAGGAATCCACGCAATGAAGCACACCCTACTCACGTCGTTGCTGGTCGCCCTTCTTGGCAGCAACTTATCCGTAGCACTTGCCGACGCGCCAAACCCTCAGGTGATCCACTTCGGCATGGCCACTGTTGGCAAGGGCGGCGTTCCCTACTCCGTCGATAACACCTCGGAGCTGGCTCATCAGCTCCACACCATCGAAGATGAACTCAAGGCCGACAATATTCAGGTCGAGTGGCATTACTTCAAAGGGGCTGGCCCAGCGGTCAACGAAGCGCTGGCCAATCAACAACTGGATTTTTCCATGCAGGGTGACCTGCCTGCGACGATTGGCAAGGCGGGCGGTCTGGACACCCGCCTGCTCGCTACCGACCGACTGCTGAACTCCACCTACCTTGTGGTGCCAGTGGACTCGCCAGCCAAAGCCCTGAAAGACCTTAAGGGCAAGCGAGTGGCGCTTTTCAAGGGCACCAATCTGCACCTGGCCACCCTTCGCACCTTGGGGCATGAAGGCTTCAACGAACGTGACTTTCGGTTTCTCAACATGGACACCGCCACCGCTTCGGCCGCGCTGGCCTCCAAGGACATCGACGCTGGCTGGTACGGGCCGGAAGCTTTTGAACTGCAAAACCGGGGCTTGGGGCGAATCATTTACGACTCGGCGCAGGTGAACGACAACCTGACTCGCCAGGCCCACGTACTGGTGCGCGGGGAATTCGAACGTGAACATCCGCACGTTGTACAGAAGGTCGTTAACGGTCTGGTCAAAGCTGCCGCGTGGGCCGCGGATCCGAATAATCGTGAAAGCGCCCTGGCGATGTGGGCCAAATCAGGCACCTCGATTGAGACGCTGCGCGAGATCCATACGGGCAAATCTTTTGTGCGCAACTATTCGCCGCGCATCGACCCGTTCTTCATTGCCCGGTATCGCGCCACAGTCACCGAAGCCAAAGCGCTGCGTCTGATTCGTGGCGACATCGACGTCGACCAGTGGATCGAGCCCAAATACGTCGACACCGCTATTGAGCAGCTCGGTTTTCAAGCTCTGTGGCCGAGTTACGACGCCAATAACCAACCTATCCCTAAATGAGCATAGGTATCTCCAGACTTTGGGTGAGTAACGAATAACCCTATACCCAATAACCGGATTCTGTTTCTTGCCCGGAGGGCCGCTCCATGAGCACCAGTAAAGCTTTCACCGCGGCACAACCGCGACCGATCTGGCCACGCTTGTCGTTATCCCTGACCTGGTTCAATCACGTCGCCGTCGCGCTGCTGGTGCCAGCCGGTCTGTTGCTGTTGTGGCATCTGGCCGGTGTATGGCAATGGGTCTCACCGCAGATCCTGCCGCCGCCAACGCGAGTCTGGAATACCTTTGTCGAACTGACGCTCAGTGGCGATCTGGCGTCTGAGCTGTCGATCAGTCTGGGTCGCGTGCTGGTCGGCGTCGTGCTCGGCGTCATTGCAGGCCTGGCTTTGGGCCTGTTGATGGGGCTTTCGCGGCAGGCCGAGGCTTATTTACTGCCGCTGTTTCAGGCGATCAGCCAGGTTCCGGTACTGGGCTGGATCCCGCTGCTGATGATGCTGGTGGGTATCGATGAAACCCTCAAATACTTGGTCATCGCCAAGGCCGTGCTCGTGCCCATGACCATCAATACCTTCGCCGGGATTCGAAACATTCCTGCCAGCTACCTGGAAGTGGCGCAGGTCTACCGCTTCAACCTGCTCCAGCGCCTGAGCAAAGTGATTATTCCCGGCGCCCTGCCAAGCCTCTTCACCGGCCTGCGCTTTGCCTTGACCAAAGGCTGGGTCGCGCTGGTCACCGTAGAGATGCTGGCCTCCAGCGAAGGCATTGGCTACCTGATGGTCGACGGCCGACAGATGTTCCAGCTCGATCTGGTGATCGTCACCATGCTGGTGATCGGCCTGGTGGGTCTGCTTCTGGATAAGGGACTGGCCCTGATTGAAACCCGCTTGCAACGCTGGCAGCGCCAAGCCTTCTAAAAGGATTCCTCCATGACCACCTCTTCAAGCAAACGCCGTCTGGATCTGCGCGGCTGGGTAGTGCCTGTCGCCCTGATCCTGCTTTGGTGGCTGGCCACCGATCGGCAGTGGGTCGATACGCGCATCGTCGCCAGCCCGCTGAAGGTGGTCGACAGCGCCTGGCTCGCGGCCAGCAACGGCGAACTCTGGCACAACCTGACCGCCAGCTTGCAACGCAACCTGATCGGCTTTGCCTTGGGAGCAGTGCTCGGCGTGCTGTTCGGTGGCTGGCTGGGCCTGTCCCGACTGGCCGATCGCCTGCTCGGGCCGACTTTTCATACCCTCAAGCAGATTGCCCTGTTCGCCTGGATTCCACTGCTCTCCGTGTGGTTTGGCTTCGGCGAACCGGCCAAGGTGGCCTTTATCGCCCTGGCAGTGTTTTACCCCGTGGCCCTCAATAGCTTCGAAGGGATTCGCAGCACCCGCAAGGAGCTTCTAGAAGTCGCCCAAGCGCTTGGGCTGACCCGTTGGCAGAAGCTTTGCCGGTTAATTCTGCCCTGCGCTGCACCAGCCATTTTCACGGGTTTGCACTTGGGCTTGATCTACGCATGGCTGGCCACCATCGGCGCGGAATACTTCTTCTCTGCCGGCCCGGGCATTGGCAACACCATGATTGATGGCCGCGAACACTTCCAGATGGATCAGGTGATCTATGGTCTGGTCGTGGTCGGCAGCATTGGCTTGCTGTTCAACCGTCTCGCCAACTGGATCGAATCCCGCACATTGCACTGGCGCACTCGCCACTGAGGATCACAGCCATGAACGCACCTGTATTTCTATCGCTGGATAACGTCAACAAACGCTTTCCCTTGAAGGAAGGCGAGTTAAACGTTCTTCAGGACATCAGTTTGAATATTCGCCAAGGTGAGTTCGTCAGCATCGTGGGTGGCAGCGGCTGTGGCAAATCCACCCTGCTGCGCCTGCTGGTCGGGCTGGATCAAGCCAACAGCGGGCAATTACTGCTCGATGGCCAACCCATTCACGGCACCGACCCTGAGCGTGGCATCGTGTTTCAGGATCACCGGCTGTTTCCTTGGCTGAACGTGACAGACAACGTGCTATTGGCCCTCGCCAACTCGCCCCTGAGCAAGGCCGAACGTCTGGCACAGGTGCATATACATCTGGCGCTGGTGGGCCTGGGCGCTTTTGCCGAGACCTATCCCAGCCAGCTGTCGGGAGGCATGAGCCAGCGCGTAGCGATTGCCCGCGGCCTGGTCAATCGCCCAAAAATCCTGCTCCTGGATGAACCTTTCGGGGCGCTGGATGCGCTGACCCGCAGCCAACTGCAAGAAGAGCTGGCGCGCATTTGGCTCGCCGAGGGCATTACCACCGTGCTGGTCACCCACGATGTTGACGAAGCGGTATTTCTCGGTGATCGGGTGATCGTCATGCAGCCAAAGCCGGGGCGTATCAAACGCATTGTTGAGGTGGATTTACCGCACCCAAGGCGGCGCGATGACCATCGGCTAACCGCTTTGCGCAATGAAATCCTGCAGGACTTCAGCCATCACGACGACGCGCTTATCGTGCCGGATCCCAATGAAAGTCGTGCCTTCCGCACCTTTTCCATCGCCTGGTAACGCCTGACCCGAACACCGCCCTCAACCGGCATCTCCCCCTGCGCCTGTGACCGCTCACTCGACCACGAAACGCCCGCACAGGCGATTTTTCCGCAATACACTTTGGAGCATCACGTAAAATGAACACGTCTACACTGGCCTTGGCCGTTGTAGCGGGCACCGTGGGTCTGCATTACACGCAACTGTCGTCCGCCAACGAATTTATCGAAAACAGCAAAGCCAGCCTGAGCTTGCGCAACTTCTACTTCAACCAAGACAACCGTAGCGGCGAAGCCTCCCCGTCCAAGACAGAGGAATGGGGTCAGGGCTTTCTCTTTAACTACGAATCGGGTTACACCGAGGGCACCGTCGGTGTCGGTGTCGATGTACTCGGTCGGCTGGGCATCAAACTGGACTCCGGGGGCCGCGTCACCAAAGCAGGCCGCAGCCGCAACCCCGGGCAGCTATTCCCACAGGACAGCGACGGGAGTGCCGTCGATGAGTTTGGCAGCGTAGGGCTGACCGGCAAGCTGCGCCTGTCTAAAACCGAAGCACGGTTTGGCACATTGCAACCCAGACTACCGGTGGTGGTCTTCAATGACGGGCGCATGCTGCCGCAGACCTTCACCGGCGGGCAAATCACCTCCAACGAGCTCGACAACCTGACCTTAATCGGAGGCCAACTGGAACACGCTCAAGGCCGCGCCTCCAGCGATGCTCAAAGTATGTCGGTGGCCGGTGCGAACGATAGAGAAACGGGGAAATTCAGCAACAAGTTCTATTACGGTGGTGCCGACTACCGCCTCGGCAAAACGCTCTTGTTGCAGTACTACTACGGCAACCTCAAAGAGTTTTACGCACAACACTTCCTCGGCCTGACACACACCCTGACGCTGCCGGTTGGCACGCTACTCTCCGACCTGCGCTATTTTCGCAGCATCGCCGATGGCCACAATGCCAGCGCGGCCGGTCGCGCGGAGGGCTATCAGATTACCGACGCGCGCCTGGCCAGCGACCCGGACAAAGGGAAAGTGGACAGCACCTTATTGAGCGCGAACTTCACCTGGAAAGTCGACGGCCATGCCTTCAGTCTGGGCTATCAGGAAAACCATGGCCTCAGTGAACATGCACGGATCAATCAGGGCGACGGCGTCAGCAGCTACGACGTTGGTGGCCGCATGATCGGCAGCTTCCTGCGCCCCGAGCAACGCACCTGGCTGGGCAGCTACAGCTACGATTTCGCAGCCTTCGGCGCGCCCGGCCTGACGCTAGGGTTGACCTACAACAAAGGCAGCAACATTGCAGTTGCTGGCCAATCCCAGAGCGAAGGTGAGTGGGAACGCGACTTCCGCATAGCCTACGCAGTACAGAGCGGCCCACTCCAGGGGCTGGGTCTGGCCTGGATGAACGCCTCACTGCGCAGCAGCCTCGCCACTCAACGCAACATTGACGAAAACCGCATCATCCTTAGCTACGCGCTGGCGCTGTTTTAGGCTGGATTTGTTTGAGTGATAGCATGATAAAAACCGGGCGCCTGTGAGGGTGTCCGGTTTTTATCCGTGGAAAAAGTCTGTGAATTCACGCCGACTCACAAATAAATTACGTTTCCATATAGCCTATTGCTCATTCAGATTGCATGAGTAAAAAGAATATATGCATTCATAAAGGGGAAGTACGCTTGCATCCTCTCGCTCGTCGTCATGGATGACGCCGAGCCGGATTACTTCCAGCAACAGCTGAGCATTCATGCATGAAGAACTGGTGCATCACGGTCGAGGTGAACCAGCGCAGAGAACAAATAAGTGCGTAATGGATCGGCCTGACGTCGACTTGAGCTACACCTCAATTGGGCGTAAGGCGGATCACTAGGGGCCGTTCTCATTTTAGCCAAGTAGAGCCATTCGATACCCTTGAGCTATTTGGGGTAACTGATGAGCCGCTATAGGCTGCGTGACGATCAATGGGAGCGCATCAAGGAACTTCTGCCGGGTAAAGCCAGCGACCGAGGCGTGACCGCCCGCGATAACCGTTTGTTTATAGAGGCGGTACTCTGGATTGCCCGAACTGGCGCGCCCTAGCGGGATCTACCTGAAACCTACGGTCACTGGCATCGGGTCTATGTGCGTTATAACCGCTGGTCACGCAAGGGCGTTTGGTTACAGATCATGGCATCGCTTACGGCTGACGCTGACTTGGAACACCTGATGGTGGATGGCAGCATAGTGCGCGTTCATCAGCATGGTGCGGCAAAAAAACATGCCCGGACGCCGAAGCCATGGGCAAGTTCAGAGGCGGACTGAGCACCAAGATTCATGCGGCCGTCGATGCTCTGGGGAACCCGGTACGCCTGCTGCTGACGCCGGGACAAGCCTCTGAATATGGCCAAGCCGAAGCGCTGATCGAAGGTTCTACGCCCGAAGCGGTATTGGCAGACAAAGGCTACGACTCAGACTCCTTAGTGGAGTTGATACAGCGCAATGGGGCTGAAGCCGTCATTCCCTCAATAGGGAATCGCCTGAAGCCTCGAAAGCTGGATCGACATATCTACAAGGCACATAATCTGGTGGAGCGTTTTTTCCAGAAATTGAAGCAGTACCGCCGTATCGCAACCAGATATGAGCGACTGGCAAGAAACTACCAGTCGATGCTGAGCCTTATCTCAGTCGTCATATGGCTGGCCTGATTGAGAACGGCTCCTAGACGCTCGAAAGGAGGGTGCAAGCTGTCTGCGACAGTTTTGTAGTGGTCAACTAATCCCGGACACGACGTTAAGTTTTTTCTCGGCCTGAGCGGGCGTTAGCCCGCCATTGAATTGATGAGGCCGTATCCAGTTGTAGCGGTGCATCAAATAATGGCTGATATCCCGTTGGGCCTGCTGAGCCGATACGTATCCCACCGATGGTATCCACTCCGTTTTCAAGCTTCGGAAGACACGCTCCATCGGCGAGTTGTCGTAGCAATTGCCCCGGCGACTCATGCTCTGACGTATGCGGTACCGCCACAGACACTGGCGAAACTGACGACTACCATATTGCCCCCCCCTGTCGGAATGAAACAGCAGTCCTTGAGGCTTTCCACGCTGTTCATAGGCCATATCCAACGCCTTGATCACCAAGTCTGCATCCGGTTTTCCTGATAGCGCCCACCCAACTGGCTCGCCGTGTATTTCTTCCCGAAGAAACTAAAGGCGCCGCCTGCCCTCAATAGGTCTGCAGGAGCTTGATAGGTCAGGTACCGTAGATACCAAAGCTGCAGTCGGCATAGCGGGTTACTACACCAGCAATTTTCCGGTGATTACATTGACGGCGATAGTTTCTGTGCCGGGAATCGCTTAGGGAATCCCCGAACAAGTCCTTGAATGTGCTGAAATACAGCCTCATCACCTGATCCGCGCCCTTCATGAGCCAGATGAGCTTTTCCGACTTCGAATACGCCGGCAAGCGCAAGCAAACGCGTCGCGAACGGTTCCTCGCCGAGATGGATCAGGTCGTGCCTTGGAGTGGCTTGCTGGGGTTGATCGAGCCTTATTACCCGAAAGCTGGCGGTGGTCGTCAGCCGTATCCACTGGAGACCATGCTGCGCATTCACCTGCTGCAAACTGGTTCTCGCTGAGCGACCCGGCCATGGAAGAAGCACCGTATGAATTCACGCCTATGCGCCAGTCCGCTCGTCTGACCCTCAGCGCGCCGACCCCTGAAGACACTACGATCATGAATTTCCGGCACTTGCTGGAAAAGCATAAATTGGCGCCTGCGATCCTGGCGGTCATCAATGGTTATTTGCAGGAAAAAGGCCTCTCGCTGCGCCAGGGCACCATCGTCGATGCCACGATTATTCACGCGCCCAGCTCGACTAAAAACGAGGAAGGTAAACGCGATCCAGAGATGCACCAAACCAAAAAAGGTAATCCGCATTTCTTTGGCATGAAGGCGCATATCTGGGCTGATGTTGAGTCGGGGCTGGTTCACCACGTTCACGGCACGGCGGCTAATGTAGCCGATGTCACCCAGGTTGCCGAACTACTGCATGGCGAGGAAAACGCGGTGTACGCCGATGCCGATTACACCGGTGTCGAAAAGCGTAAGGAGCACGAAAATCGTGAAGTGCTCTGGCAGATCGCCGCGCGGCGTAGCACCTATTCCAAGCTCAATAAACGCGGCCTGCTCTATAAGGCCAAGCGCAAGATCGAATATTGCAAAGCGCAGACGCGGGCCAAGGTTGAACATCCTTTCCGGGTAATCAAGCGCCAGTTTGGCTATGTGAAAGTACGCTTTCGCGGCCTGATGAAGAACACCGCTCAGTTAACTACGCTGTTTGCTCTGTCAAACCTGTGGATGGCTCGAAAACAACTGATGGGTATGGGTGAGTTACGCGTGTAACACGGAAAGATGGGCTGAAAAGCCCACCAAAGCGGTGCGCACGGGACGTTTCGCGGTAAATGGCGCGGAATGGCACGGGATTTTCAACCTGCCGTGCGGTTACGACACGTTGATCGGAGCTTCCTTAGAGAAATTCGCCGTCGGCCCACAGCTATTCTATTCCTTCGACTAAGCCACTGGCGTGGTATTGACGTGGCTGCACGAGACGAACGTGAAAATTGGGCCGACGGGGGATTCTGTCTGGATCGAGGCAGCACTACCGCTTTGATATCCGTTACCATTACGGCTTCAGGCAGTGGCGGTCAGCTCTGTATTTTCTGGGGCTTGCAACGCCTCGATAACGTGGCGAGATACACTCTCGATGTGATCCATGGCCGCTTTCTTGGCAGCCTCTGCATTTCTGGTCGAAAGAGCGGCAATGATTTCGTCGTGCTCATCGGTGACCACCTTCAAATGAGCGCTGAAGCCACAACTTTGTACGATGAAAAAATCGGAAAGCTCGAAGTTCGCCAGTTGTCGGGTCGAGACGATGGGAGAGTGTGCCATTGCATGAAGCAGCCGGTGAAACTCGACATTGAGATTGCGGTAGCTATCCGACGCATCACTGTGGGAGGGATTGATATTGGCAATCTTCTCGTTCAGCTCGTTCATGCGGGCGACTTCCCCAGGGGTACCTCGCTCTGCTGCGAGGCTAGCGATCAATCCCTCTGTGCTGGCAAACATTTTATAGAAGTCAGCCACTTCGTCTGCGCTAGGCTGAACCACCTGGCACCCAACTTGGGCGATGATTTGCACGAAGCCCCGCTCTTGAAGGCTATTAAGGGCCGTCATGATGGGCTGCCGGCTGACTCCAGTGGACTCCCCGATTTCTTTGACGAGGATTTTCTCTCCGAAGAGATACCGCCTAGTCAAAAGACGCTGCAGAATTTCTTGATAGATCACTACTTTTTTGTTGGGCGTTTGCATAGGTCTTCGGGATGAGAAAAGTGGCACCAGGAGGCGTAGATCGGACGAGTCACTTTAGTGGGCAGAGCGTTCATCTACAAGGCTGATTTCCACTCATCGTAACCGCACTCACCACCGAGAAGCGATGACTAAAATTGTTTGACAAGCCGATCCTGCATGCTAGCATGCAGGTAGAAATTAAAATAGCGGCACAAAGCCGCACTTGCTCGGAGACACGCTATGACCTCTGTCCCATGCGTCAGACCAGTTGCACAACTGCAAATGCATCAGACCCAGTTCGAGCGGTCTCATCAAACCCGTCATTCGACTTCCAGCTCCTCTAGTCCACTTGGGCGCAACTTAAACTAAGTCCAGCGGTCAGCCTCGGCAACTTAAGTTTTAAAGCTAGTTTCAACTGGTTCATGGCTTGTCCATTCAGGACTAACAGTCGTGCAATAGCGTGCGCATGTTTGATTGTTGAACGCTACATCCTACAAAAATAAAATGAGAGCATTGATATGTCGCGTGCAAGCACCAAGGTGGGCGGTCTAGTTCTTCCTATGGCTTTGCTAGTTTCAGGTGGGAGTTCTGCCGAAGGGTTCCTGGCTGATAGCAAAGCGACGATGACATTTCGAAATTATTATTTCGATAGAGACTACAAGGGTGCAACTCCCCAGAACGCTGCGAGAGAATGGGCGCAGGGCGGGATCCTAAAATTCACCTCAGGATTCACACCAGGATTGGTCGGTTTCGGGCTTGATGCAATCGGCATGGTAGGCATAAAACTTGACTCATCACCTGATCGGTCGGGGACTGGGCTCCTGCCCAGAGACCCTCAATCGGGGCGCGCCGCTGACGAGTATTCGGAGCTTGGGCTTACAGCCAAAACTAAGATATCTAAAACCGAACTTCAGCTCGGTACGATTTCGACGTTCTTGCCCATCGCGTTCGCTAGCCCTACACGATTGCTACCGCAAACGTTTCGCGGCGCGTATCTACGATCCAGCGATATCGAAAAATTAAGCCTCCACGTCGGCTATCTAGATCGTATAAATTACCGCGATTCGACGAACTATCAGCCCATGGCAGTAGCTTCGCCAAATCGACGTTTTTTGGCTACTGCAGAGTCAGATAAGTTTGTGTTTGCGGGTGGTGATTACCAATTAACGCCGGCGCTGACCCTGAAATATTACTATGCAAGTTTAGATAATATTTACAGAAAGAATTATGGTGGGTTTGAGCATTTCCTAGACATTGGTGAAGGAAAGCTCAAGACGGATTTTCGTTATTACCATACCGGAGAGAGCGGCTCCGCTAAGGCGGGACATGTCGATAATGACAATACGGGCGTCATGTTCAACTACTCCCTTGGCGCTCAAACCTTTGGGGCGGGATATATGCGGCTTGATGGTGACACCGCTATGCCATACCTGGCCGGTACCGAGCCCTTGGTGGTCAGCGAGGGTTTCCTCAGTTCCGAATTTCTCAACCCAAAGGAGCGTTCCTGGCAGGCGCTGTACAGCTACGACTTCGCTGCATTGGGTGTTCCTGGACTCAAGGCCACAGCGCGATACATCAAGGGGACAAACATCGAATTGCCGACGCTCGGAGGTGATGGTTTGACCGAGAGCGAGCGGTATTTGGAGCTTTCATATGCGTTTCAAGGGCAGCTTAAAGGGCTGTCTGTAAGAGCCCGAAACTCGATCTATCGAAACGATTTTTCAAGTGCGGCCAGCTTCCGGGACGACAACGAAACTCGGATCAATATCGATTACACGATCAGCCTTTGGTAAGGCGTTGCTAAAGCCGCCGTGTGCCGGATAGGGAAATTCAAACACCTCACATGGCGGAGAGGGCCGAGTGAAGCATCATAAAATACACTTGCATGCTAGCATGCGAGATAGCATGATGGTTTCACCAATTACAAAAGCGTACGCATAACGACGTGCCTCACCTGAAGGTTTTGCCTCAGGTAAAGCGGACGGATGCAGCCAGCAGGCGCAGCTCCATCCCCAAGCCGTCGCTGTGTGCACCGGGAGCGTTTCGAACGCTTTCTAGCGCATAAACAAGGTGAATGGACATGAGTGTTCTTCTGCATTGCCTCTCGCACACCCCTCTGGTCGGCCTGGTCGATCCCTCACCACAAGTGCTTGCCGAGATTGATGCTTCCGTTGCATCGGCTCGTGAGCGGATTGCGCAGTTCAATCCAGAACTGGTCATCTTGTTCGCCCCAGACCACTACAACGGATTCTTCTACGATGTGATGCCTTCATTTTGTATTGGCATTGCCGCAGAAGCCGTGGGTGACTTTGGATCGGCTGCCGGGGTGATATCCGTGCCGACTGACCTAGCCGAGCAATGTGCTAACGCGGTGCTGAGCGAAGGTGTAGATGCTGCCGTTTCCTATCGCATGCAGGTCGACCACGGATTTGCTCAACCCCTCGAGTTATTGCTGGGAGGGTTGGATCGTTATCCGACGATCCCCGTCTTTATCAATTGCGTGGCCAAGCCTCTGCCTAGCTTCAATCGAGTCCGACTGCTGGGCGAGGCGATCGGGAAGTTTGCGCAGGGCTTAAACAAGCGAGTGTTACTGCTTGGATCCGGTGGCCTTTCTCATCAGCCCCCGGTGCCGGAACTGTCGACTGCCAATCCGCTGCTCAAGGATCGCCTACTAGGAAGCGGGCGCTATTTGCCAGCTGGTGAGCGAGATGCACGCACTCAACGCGTGATCGACGCGGCCCACCGCTTTGTCGAAGACCAGGAGACTCTCCACCCTCTGAATCCAAAGTGGGATAAGTATTTTCTCGACATCCTCCAATCCGGCCATATCAAGGAGTTGGATACGCAGGGTAATGACGAGCTCTCTGAGCTGGCTGGCAAATCCACACACGAAGTCAAGGCGTGGGTCGCAGCCTTTGCTGCGCTTTCCGCTTATGGCCCCTACCAGACGAGCCACAGATATTACCGCCCCATTCCAGAGTGGATTACCGGGTTCGGTGCATTGAGCGCTAAGCAACTAAGCAACTAAGCAACTAAGCAACGAGCAGCGCTAGCTAATTTCGGCTTTCCGCTCTTCAAACTGAAATGAAGGAATGACTCATGACATCCGTACAAAGCAAATTCACCGAAGCTGGTACCAGCAAATTCGTTCGCGTGCAGGAGGGTGAGCTCGATCTCCAACTGCATTACAACGATATCGGCGCAGGTTCCGAAACAATCATCATGCTTCACGGTTCGGGCCCAGGTGCGAGCGGCTGGGCGAACTTCAATCGCAACATTGATACGTTCGTTGATGCAGGCTATCGCGTGATTCTCATGGACTGCCCTGGTTGGAGCAAAAGCGATCCTGTGGTGAGTACCGGTTCGCGTTCCAATCTAAACGCCAATGCCCTCAAAGGCTTCGTTAATGCAATGGGCTTGGATCGAGTGCATCTCGTTGGCAACTCCATGGGTGGACATACTGCTGTCGCATTTGCTTTGGACAACCCGGAACGGGTCGGCAAGTTGGTCTTGATGGGAGGCGGCACTGGGGGCGTAAGTTCCTTCGTACCGATGCCAACTGAGGGCATCAAGTTGATTGGCAGTGTCTATCGCGATCCGAACATCGAAAACCTCAAAAAGATGATGACTGTCTTCGTGTACGACAGCAGCGCTCTCACTGAGGAGCTCTTCCAAGGGCGGCTGGATAATATGCTGAGCCAGCGCGAGCACCTTGAAAACTTCGTGAAGAGCGTGGAGGCCAACCCCAAGCAGTTTCCCGACTTTGGCCATCGTCTATCAGAAATCAAAGCTCAAACACTGGTGATCTGGGGACGCAATGACCGGTTCGTGCCACTGGACACGGGGTTGCGCCTTATTGCCGGTATTCCCAATTCGGAGCTACACGTCTTCAACGCTTGCGGCCACTGGGCGCAGTGGGAGCACGCGGACAAGTTCAACCGCATGGTGCTTGATTTCCTGACGCACTGATCGTCAGCACCCAAATCATTCGCCCGGCATGACCGCACCAATAGCCGCGTCGGGCACTGCGATATGAGGTAATCATGAGCACCGAAAAGCAACTTGTTGAAGATCTCGCCCGCTCCTTGCGTGAGGCGGACAGCACCGGTGAAGCGGTGCCTCCTTTGCGCGAGTTTATCGGCGAGGACAACCGTACGGCGGCATACGCAATCCAACGACTTAACGTGGCACACGGCTGTGCTGCTGGACGGCGGGTCGTTGGAAGAAAGATTGGCCTGACCAACAAAAAGGTACAGCAGCAACTGGGTGTGGATGAGCCAGACTTCGGAACGCTCTTCGCTGACATGTGTTTTGGTGATAACGAAATCGTCCCGATCAACAGCGTTTTGCAGCCAAAGATTGAAGCTGAAATTGCTCTGATCCTAGAGGCAGACCTGCCTCGTACAGACACTTCCTTTGCTGATGTCATGGCGGCTACGGGATGGGTTCTGCCCGCCCTTGAAATCGTTGGCAGCCGCGTCCAAGGCTGGAACATCCGATTTGTAGATACCGTTGCCGACAACGCCTCGAGTGGCTGCTTCGTCCTTGGCGGGCCAGCTCGCCGTCTCGACGGGGTCGACCTGCGAGAGGCTGCCATGCAAATGACTCGAAACGGTGAAGAGGTATCTGCGGGCAGCGGTGCTCAATGTCTTGGTCACCCTCTTAACGCAGCCGTCTGGCTTGCACGCACCATGGCTGAGTTAGGTGAGCCCCTTAAAGCCGGTGACATCATCTTGACGGGGGCATTGGGGCCAATGGTGCCGGTAGCCGCAGGTGACCGTTTCGAGGCCGACATTAGCGGCATCGGCAAGGTAGCCGTTGAATTCAGTCCTGAGTGATGGGTTAGTTGCAACCACAATGAGAACAAAGCCATGAAAAAATTTAAAGTCGCGATCATCGGCTCCGGGAATATCGGTACCGACCTGATGATCAAAATCATGCGCAATGCCAAGCACCTCGAGATGGGGGCAATGGTGGGTATCGATCCGAACTCAGACGGTTTGGCACGAGCCGCACGCCTTGGAGTCGAGATAACCCACGAGGGGGTTGAGGGGCTCACTCGCCTGCCAGTGTTTGCTGATATTGATTTCGTATTTGACGCGACCAGCGCCAGTGCGCACGTGAAGAATGATGCTTTCCTCCGTCGCATCAAGTCAGGCATTCGGCTGATCGATTTAACGCCGGCAGCCATTGGCCCTTATTGCATTCCAGTGGTGAACCTCGAGCAGAATCTGACCGCGCTCAATGTGAACATGGTGACGTGTGGTGGCCAAGCCACCATCCCTATGGTCGCGGCGGTATCCCGTGTTGCAAAAGTTCACTACGCAGAAATTGTGGCATCTATTGCCAGTAAATCAGCTGGGCCAGGTACGCGAGCCAACATCGATGAATTCACTGAAACCACTTCTAAAGCCATCGAGGCTGTAGGTGGTGCTGCACGTGGCAAGGCAATCATTGTGATGAACCCCGCAGAGCCGCCGCTGATGATGCGCGACACGGTGTTTGTGCTGTCTGAAGCGGCCGACCAGGCGCTGGTTGAGGCCTCGATTGTCGAGATGGCGGCCGCCGTGCAGGCCTATGTGCCGGGCTACCGCCTGAAGCAAAAAGTGCAGTTCGACGTCATCCCTGAAGACGCACCATTGAACATTCCAGGCCTTGGAAAATTTTCGGGTCTGAAGACCTCGGTGTTCCTCGAAGTCGAAGGCGCCGCCCATTACCTGCCAGCGTATGCCGGCAACCTCGACATCATGACGTCCGCTGCCTTGGCCACCGCCGAGCGCATGGCGCAGTCGATGCTCAACGCCTGAGGAAACCGACATGACTTTCAATCCCGGCAAAAAACTCTACATCTCCGACGTGACTCTGCGCGATGGCAGCCACGCGGTTCGCCATCAGTACTCGCTGCAGAACGTGCAGGACATCGCCCGCGCTTTGGACAAGGCCAAGGTCGACTCGATCGAAGTCGCCCATGGCGATGGCTTGCAAGGGTCGAGCTTCAACTACGGCTTCGCCGCGCACACCGATCTGGAATGGATCGAGGCGGCCGCCGATGTCATCACTCGCGCCAAGATCACCACCTTGCTGCTGCCCGGCATTGGCACCGTGCATGACCTGAAAGCGGCCTACAACGCCGGGGCCCGGGTGGTGCGCATCGCCACCCATTGCACCGAGGCCGATGTCTCGAAACAGCACATCGAATACGCCCGCGAACTGGGCATGGACACCGTCGGCTTCCTGATGATGAGCCACATGATCCCGGCCGAACAGCTGGCAGCCCAGGCCAAGTTGATGGAAAGCTACGGTGCGACCTGCGTGTACATGGCTGACTCCGGTGGCGCCATGAACATGCAGGACATTCGTGACCGTTTCCGCGCGTTCAAAGCCGTGCTCAAGCCGGAAACCGAAACCGGCATGCACGCCCACCACAACCTATCGCTCGGCGTGGCCAACTCGATCACCGCGGTCGAGGAAGGCTGCGACCGCATCGACGCCAGCCTTGCGGGCATGGGCGCCGGCGCCGGCAACGCACCGCTGGAAGTGTTCATCGCCGCCGCCGAACGCCTGGGCTGGAACCACGGCACCGACCTGTACACGCTGATGGATGCAGCTGACGACATCGTGCGCCCATTGCAGGACCGGCCGGTGCGGGTCGACCGCGAAACCTTGGCGTTGGGCTATGCCGGGGTCTACTCAAGCTTCCTGCGCCACGCCGAAATCGCCGCGGCCAAGTACGGCCTGAAGACCCTCGACATCCTCGTCGAACTGGGCAAACGGCGCATGGTGGGCGGCCAGGAAGACATGATCGTCGATGTGGCGCTGGATCTGCTCAAACGCTGATCAGATGGCCGCGCCGAGCGGCCATTCACGAAACCACTTAAAACAATAACAACGGATCAACACGATGAATACTAATCACGCTTCATCGGTGAGCAAGCTGCTGCTCATCTGCAAGATACCCCAAACACGAGATCTTGCATCAATTGTTACTGAGTGCGTTTTCGCTGGACAGGGGGACGTCCAATGAGCGCCCCAGATATCCGCACTACACGTGCTCGCCTCATCGCAACCATTGGCCTGTGCTTCCTGGTTGCGCTCATGGAGGGGCTTGATTTACAAGCGCCTGGCATTGCAGCTCAAGGCATGATGTCGGCGTTCACAATCGACAAGCTGCATATGGGCTGGGTATTTAGCGCAGGCGTGCTTGGAATGCTTCCTGGTGCTTTCATTGGAGGTCGGCTTGCCGACCGCTTTGGGCGCAAGCGTGTACTGATGGCATCCGTTGGGTTGTTTGGGCTCTTCTCCTTGGCCACTGCCCTAGCTTGGGACTACAACAGTCTCATTATTGCAAGGTTCTTAACGGGCGTAGGTTTGGGAGCATCTCTTCCAAATTTGATCGCCCTTACCTCCGAAGTGGCCGGCCCAAAAATCCGTGGTACAGCAGTCAGCATGATGTATTGCGGTGTTCCTTTGGGGGCTGCGGGTGCAGCGTTGGTAGGTGTCAACGATTTTGGTGTTGGCTGGCACCTGGTTTTTTACATTGGTGGAGTGATCCCGCTGTTGATCGTACCGTTGCTAGGTTTTTATCTTCCTGAATCTCAGGCCTTTGCGAAGGCAGCTGGGGGCGACGTTAAGGTGTCCGAGCTCTTGTTCAAAGGTGGCAGCGCCAAGCCTACACTGCTGCTGTGGATCAGCTTCTTTTTCACCCTAATGGTGACGTACATCCTAATCAATTGGCTGCCCAGCCTGCTCATTGCTCAGGGTTTTACCAAAGCAGATGCCAGTTGGGTGGTGCTTTCGATGCAGATCGGTGCTGCAGTCGGAACACTGTTTTTAGGGGCGCTTATGGATAGGGTTCCGGCGTGGGTCATGTCGCTGGTGATCTACATTGGCATTCTGTCTGCATTGGCTGGGCTGTACTTTTCGATCTCCGTACCCGCGATGCTCGTAGCTGGCTTTATTGCCGGAATATTCACTACTGGTGGGCAAAGTGTTCTGTATGCGCTGGCGCCGTTGTATTACCCGGCGATTGGACGAGCCACCGGAGTCGGTAGTGCCGTCGCAATCGGCAGGATTGGTGCAATGAGCGGCCCGCTGGTGGTTGGCAAAATGCTCGCATTAGGCACTGGAACCGCTGGCATTTTTCTCGCCTGCGCGCCAGGCATCGTCGTAGCGGCAGCTGCCCTCTGCTACCTATCTGCTGCGAAAAAAATTGTTAAAGATCAACCGACCTACGGCTCTGAGATCAAGCCTGCGGTACTAAACGGAAACTGAGTCGGAACTGATCAACTAGGATTTACCGCGTTATTCTTACATGCTAGCATGTAAGTCAATATTAAAGACGCGTCAATTCGGCGCGGCTATCGGTGGCTTTTCAGCTGTAATTCCCACCGGTCCAGACAATAAATACAAGCTTGTCCTTGATGGAGACAACAATAATGAACGATTCCAAGCAGTTCGATACCGATGTTCTGGTGATTGGTACCGGGCCTGCGGGCGCGACTACTGCGCTTGCGCTTGCTACCTATGGAGTGCGGGTTCGCGTTATCACCATGTACAACTATCTCGCGAACTCCCCGCGCGCTCACATCACCAATCAGCGCGCAATGGAGGCTATGCGAGATCTTGGCGTCGAGGACGTCATCAGGAAGCTTGCTACACCGTGGGAACAAATGGGCGACACCATCATCGCGACTAGCTTGGTTGGTGAAGAAATTGCTCGCATGCGGACTTGGGGGTCTGGTGACGCACGTAAAGGCGATTACATCAAGGGTAGCCCTTGCCCCATGGCCGACATCGTTCAGCCAATGATGGAGCCCGTCTTGGTGCAACACGCTGCTGAGCGAGGAGCACAGTTTTCCTTCAATACCGAATACATGAGCCATATCCAGGATGAAGAAGGAGTAACAGTTAATCTCAAGGACGTATTGAACGGGCGGGAATACTCCGTGCGGGCCCGTTACCTTGTTGGTGCAGATGGGGCGCGTTCCAAAGTTGCCGAGCAGATTGGTCTCCCTATTGAAGGCGAAATGTCACGGGCTGGCACCGCTTATGTGATCTTCAACGCTGATCTGAGCCGCTACGTTGCGCATCGACCAAGTGTTCTCCAATGGATAGCTAACCCCGTAGCGGGCTTTGGCGAGATAGGCCTGGGACTGCTGCGCGCAGTGCGGCCTTGGAACCAATGGATCGCCGGCTGGGGTTTCGATATGTCCCAAGGTGAGCCGGACTTTTCCTCGGACCACGTACTTCAGCGTATCCGTACCCTTGTAGGTGATCCTGATCTCGAAGTCGAAATTGAGAAGAACTCGACTTGGCATGTGAATCAGGCCTATGCGACTCATTACTCGAAAGGGCGTGTTCATTGCGCCGGTGATGCAGTCCACCGTCACCCACCATCGAGTGGACTTGGCTCAAACACGTCGCTTCAAGACGGCTTCAACCTTGCGTGGAAACTGGCCTATGTCGTGAAGGGGTACGCCGGTGAGGCTCTGCTTGACTCGTATTCTTTGGAACGCCAGCCGGTGGGCAAGCAGATCGTGTTGAGGGCGAACCAGTCCCGAGTTGACTACGCACCGTTCAAGGAATGCTTCCGGATGAACCAGGGTGTGGATACCATTGAGCAACTTCTGGAGCGGATGCGTGCGCCAACGCCTGAGGGTGTTGAAATTCGCCAACTTCTTCAAAAGGCTTTGGAACTGAAGGACTATGAGTTCAACGCACAGGGCGTTGAGTTGAATCAACGGTACGAGTCAAATGCTGTGGTCGTTGATGGGAGCGCCGGTGAGGAAGTATGGTCTCAAGACAAACAGCTATTCCTACAGGCAACCACACGCCCTGGCGCTAAGATTCCACATGCTTGGCTGGTCGACAAAAACGGACTGCGCACGTCTACCCTGGACGTGACAGGTAAGGGTAAGTTCTCGTTGGTTACTGGCTTGGCTGGGCAGGCTTGGGTCAGGGCTGCCCGTGAGTTGAACCTGCCATACCTCCGGACTGTGGTAACTGGTGAGCCAGGTACAGCAGATCCCTATTTAGATTGGCAGCGTATCCGCGAAATCCATGAGGCAGGGGCCGTTCTGGTTCGGCCTGATGGTTACATCGCATGGCGGCAAACAGAAGCAGTATGGAACGAGAGCGACGCCCTGAACCAACTGCGAAGTGCATTGGAAGGCATCCTCGACAGAAACATCTAACTAGGTGAAGGGAGAGGTCAAGCATGACGCTCCCTTTCTACTGTTGCTACAAGCTAACTCCTTTCTCTTCGCTCAAACAGTCGAGCGCTCCCATGACCGCTAGGTCAGTATCTACGTCCAATACACACGCGATTGAAATCACCTAATCAAGTGGAACTGCCAAGGTCGTGACAGCAGGCTTAACGCATTCCAATCGAGGCGATCCCGATCATGTGCACATGAAACACATACTGCTTTGGCTCCTGCAACACTGTATGCGTCCAGGGAGCACATATTGCGGTCTGAGGCAGAAGTCTGTTTCAGACCGCAAGATGTTCCGCAGGAATCAACCTGTACCTAATGCAGTGGTAAAGCGCTCTGGCGCCCAGTTTCAACGGGCCGTTGGGCGTAGCGTCGTCGAGAATCTAGCATTTGGTCAATCTGGTTGGCATAGGGCAACAGTTGCAGGCCGACAGCCGTAAGGCTGACGCCGCGCGCATGACGATGAAACTACGGCACGCCCAGCTCACTTTCCAGGCGCTTGATGCGTTGGGTCACGTTTGACTGCATCGTATCCAGCGACAGGGCCGCTTTTGAAATGCTGCCTATCCACCGAGATCGCCTCGGCAGACGGTAGCTGTGCAGTCGGCTCGGGGCGACTGTGCAGTCGTTGATGTCGTTTTCAGTGATTTCGAGCGCCAAAGGCAAGCCATGCGCATCGACTGCCAAGTGGATCTTGCTTGTATTGCCTACACGGCTTTTGCCAATGGCTTCAGAGTGTTCACTGGCCTCCGAACCAGCACTATGCTGGCGATAGCGCTGCTTCGAAACGTCAACAGACCCTATCACCATGGGATGGATAGTTTTACGCGAGTGTCTTTCATATCGTTTCCGTGTGCTGTGCTGCAGAGTTTGTCGCTGGCAACACTGTGAGATAGGGGTTGTTCAAAGGAACGTCATTGAACAGCCGAAGAGGGGCATTCAGCAGGTAACCATGCAGCCTGCGTGATTTGCGCGGCCCGGTAACTTCACAGGTCCAGATGTTCAGGCCGTTCTCCTGCTTTCGGTGCAACTCCAGCTTCTCGAAGCACTTTTGCACCCACTGCCAGTCTGCCACCTTATCTTCTTTGGCGAAGACGGCTGACTGTGGGTGTTCCTGTGCGTAACGTTGAAACAGCCCAGGACTCACTAGGTACACGGTATTGGCCACGGTATGTACCAGAGCCTTCGCGTCATTGATGATCAGCTTGCGGCTATCGATGTGCTGGCGCAGCCAGACCATGAAGTGTTCGCCTGAGGGCCGCGTCCATGGGGCTTGCTCCTGTATGACAGATGCAGGTGAAGTAGCCGGCGCATCAGTTTTTTGTTGAGTTGGCTCTTGTTCAGGGGAGGCGTCCGGTGGTGGCGACAGAATTGGCGCGGTATTCGGTGTGCTGAACAACTCTAGTAGATCGTCCAGGCCATCCGCAGGGGCTGCGGTTGCGGCTGGTGTGACTGGTGCGGATGAAGGTGTTCCGGTCGCGGTTACCGTAACTTCCTCGCCACTGGGCGATGTGCTGCGGCCGGACGTTGCTGAAGCAACTTCTTCCTGCGCCGCCTCTTCCTGTACCACCTCTACAGTGCCACTGAATGGAGGTGGGCGCTCTGCGCTTTCCCAGATCAGGGCGGGGGCCAGCCGCAGCAAGGTGAACGTGTGCGACCAACCACCCTCACTCGTGATGACTGCCTTCCAGATGGCCTTGTCATCGGCTGTTGGCTGAAGCATGCCGTGATCTTGCAGAACGTTGAATACTGCGGTGTTACTCGATGGGATGCCTTCGATGCCTTGCGAAAGCAGGTGCGCGCGCAGCTTGTCTGAGACGGTCTTGCTGACGAGCCATAAGGCGTCCTGTGTCAGCCAGCCATCTGATGCTTGGGGCTGGTTCAACCTCAGCTCCTCCTTAAGCAGGAAGCGCAGTCCCTCCAGCAGTTTGCGTTGCAGTGCGTGTTTCGGCGCGGCCATCGCCCTGGCTGGATCGCCACCCAACTCCTGAGCGACAGAGGCACGGTCGGCCTGGGTTACGAGCTCACCGAGCACGCCGGCATGTTCATATTGGCCTGCCAGCACATACAGTAACGACGACCACAGCGCGGGATAGTCGCTGAGCCAGTCCAGGATGTGACCATCAAGCAGGCGGTTGTAGAGTAGTCCGGTTGCGGCACTGTGCAGCCGGTACTCACGCTCCTTGCGATAGCGGAAGCGGTACGGATGCAACAATGGTCCGTGCCAGGGGTGCCAGGTGTTGCCGTCGGCATATTCCACATGAAGGTCGACGGCGATCTTGCCTATATCGTGCAGGAGCGCTGCGTAGGCAATGGCGGCTGTCCAGGCTTCGGCTTGTGCTGCTTGGTCCTCGGGTGTTGTGCCTGCTGGAAGAAGGTGCGATTGCCGCAGCTTGAGCGCGTAGGCGACGATTTCCAGCCCGTGGTCGAGCATGCCGCCGGGGTAGGCATGGTGATGGCTTTCCGAGGCGGGGAATTGCTGGACCAACTCGGCGTAGCGTTCCAGTGGTGCGAAATACAGGGACCTGAACTGCTTGCGTGAGAGCGAAGTACGTTGCCAGATGTGTTCCAGCAGCTTCTGCCGGCGAGGGGTGGCCAGCAGCGATGCGGCCGACTCCGGCCGCGTCAGCCCCTTACCTTTTACAGCCGCTTCCGTGGGCGCCATCGGTGCCGACGCCGAGCGTTTTCGTTGGAACAGCGCAAACATGATGTCACCTGACGTTGCGGTGAACGGGAGAGCCTTTTCCTTTTCCGGGTAGAGCCTTTCCCCTTGCCCCCATTCCATTGACCCTTCCCAGCCCTTTGACCTTTATCGAAGCCTTTACATGTAGCTCGGCTTGGGGAGTCGCTCTACAAGCTATCCGACACGGGGTCAGTCCTTTTTTTTTGAGGTAAGCGCGATCCGCCTACCGGCGTCTGAAGATCTCGCCAATCTGTCTTGACGAGGAAAGGAATATTCCTTACCATCGGAAAAACTGTCATCCAAGGAGCACGCCACGCCATGCCAGCCATTCATGAACTAGCTACGCTCACATCGAAGGGCCAGATCACGCTGCCCAAGCCGATCCGTCAGGCGTTGGGCGTCGATACCGGCGGCAAGGTAGCGTTCGACCTGGGCGAGGATGGACAGATTGTTGTCACCCGCGCGAATGCCGAGCACGAAGATCCGGCCATCGGCGCGTTTCTGAGTCTGTTGGCCCGCGATATCGAGGCTGGTCGGCATGTTCGCGGGTTGCCGGACGAACTGGCTCACGCCATGCTGATGCAGGTTGGGCATGACGTGAATCTGACCAACGAGATTGACGGCGAAGTGGCGCTCTGATGCAGCGGCATGGATGGACGCTACTCTTCCACGACTGTGTGATCGAGCAAATGCAGAAACTGTATGTCGCCGCGCAGCGCGCGGAGCAGAATGACCCGATAGGATTTGCATCCAATGCCAACGTCAAGCTGTTCCGAGCCCTGAGCCAACTGGTGCTTGAAATCGTTCCCGGTGAGCCGGCGCGCGATGAGTACCGTCAAGGAAATACACTGGGGCCGGAATACCGCCACTGGCGAAGGGCCAAGATTGGGAGACGGTTTCGGCTATTCTTCCGTTATGACTCGAGGGCGAAAGTGATTGTCTACGCTTGGGTCAACGATGAGCAAACGCTGCGTGCATCGGGGAGCAAGTCCGATCCATATGCGGTGTTTGAGAAGATGCTGGGTCGTGGAAATCCGCCAGACGACTGGGACGCGTTGGTGACAGCCAGCCGGCAGAATTGGAGCAAACTGGAGTAATTGTTCAACGCGCTTAGCAGGTGATGACTATGAGCACAAGAACTCGCATCAGCAATGCAGAACGCTTTGGCCGCTGGCTCGGCCGCAGATGGCGTGCTTATGTGTGCAGAGAGCGGCGGGTATCGGGATGGCTGATTGGGCAAGGCGTGCCTACGTCAGCGGCGGCTGTGTTGATCTGGGGCGTCAAGCTCGCGGTACTGGCTGTGCTGCTCTATACCGCGTTCTGGCTGGCTTTGCTGCTGATATTCGGCGTGGTCATCTCCCGGGTGGCAAATAACGCAGAATTAGATGAAACGTCTGAGCCTGAGTGGAAAAACGGACCAGCCGGCTTCGGACTTTACACGTATGATGGCTATCGCATCGATCCGCACGTTCATGATGACAATTGACTACCCGCTCATTTCTTTGAAACGGCCTTCATCAATGCATCGGGTCCCTTTCCACCGGCGGCTTTTGCATCTCCTGTAGCGCCAACAAGCCCCTGAAGAATGTTACCTGCTTGGATACCCGCCCAAGATAGCGCCATCACCCAGAAGGTTGGCAGCACAATGAACATCGTCCCCATGACGAAGTTCAGCAACAGATCGCCAAAGGCGTTGTTCAACCCCATCACTGGATCGAAATTAGTGACGGGCCGGTTCCAACCCCAGCCCGAGCCATAGAGCGCGTCGAGGATGGTGCTGTCGATCCAGCGAGCGAGCTGGAACCAGAAGTCGACGAAGAACAGCGCAAACTGAACCACGCTGACAGTGACCACGGTCTTCAGGTCGTAGGTGCCCATCAACAGCACCAGCGGGATGCAAATCACCAGGGCCATCTTCAGCAGCGCGAGTACCATCGGCAGCGCTTGACGCACCACGTCCATCGCCGGAAATGCAGGAATGGCTCCCACCGCAAGACCTACGTCGCCCGCCGTGCGGGTAACGATGTTCGGCAGGGTCTTGTCGATCTGGCCACCATAGTCGGTGTAAACCGTTCCCTGATTGAGCTTCTGTTGGCGCGGGGAGGCGATCGCACGGATCACCGAGTTATCCACTTCGGCACGACTCAAGAATCCGGCCCATCCGGCCATTCGGTTGAGCAGGCTGGGGTCGACTTGGGCCAATAGCCGTGTGCGCAACCCGTTAATGCCATCGCTCCACCACTGATGACATGTTGGATAACCCGCGCCACTCGGCACCTGTGCGAGTCCGGCGTCTCGGTTGCTATCGTAGGGCCAGCCATCACGGGGTGTCTTAGCATGGTAGGTGTCGTAGAAACCGTTGGTGTTGACGAAGTAACTGGAGCCGATCCAAGTCACGTCATGCATCTGTGCTTCATCCAGTTCCGGTCGACTCATGAACAATTTCGCCCTGGCGGGTCCATAGCAGTCGTGGGTAAAGTCCGCCACGTCCTGCGCGAGGACAGGGTCGGCAATGCGCGTGGCGTTGATCTCCATCCTCATTTGCCGCAGATCTGTTCCGCACGGGATCGCTGCCACCGAGGCCCCCGTCACCGCACGCGAGAGTGCATGCATGAATGCCCACCACACCGGCACCTTGGCACTTTGGTTGTTGAGCGTGCTGAATGACTGCGACCAGCCGGTATCCGTAGGTTGCGGAACATTAACCTGGCACTGTGCCGATCGCGCCTGGTCGTACTTGATCGTGCCGAGGTCAATATCGATAAACGGGATGCCGGCGAACATCAGCACGACGATGGCCACCCAGATGCGGTTCTCGATGCGCATCGAGGACAGTACGCCCTTGTTGCCTTCGTCGGCCCCTTCAGTACGTGCTTTGAGCCATTCCTGGATAATAATGGCGATAAAGGGAATGGCGAACACGCCGCTGGAGACCAGCACCGACCAGATGCCGTTGTGGACGATCCAGGCAACCAGCGTCAGGTAATACTCCAAGTAGTCGGTAGTGAAAAGCGTCATGTTCCAGGTCTCCCGCTAGACCGCCTGCATCAGCAGACGGGCCTCCAGTGCGATGATCGTGATGACGCCGGCGATCTCGGTACGTAGCAGCCGGCGCCGTGCCGAGGCATCAGATTCGCGTGCCAGCAACCGACGGCGCAGCCACACCCAGCCATAGACAGTCGCCCCGTAGAGGCAGAGCCGCCACAGCAGGAAGTAGCCAGCCGCGTTCGCCAGCCAGCGTTCCCAGCCGGCAATGCTGCCGACCAGATAGAGGCCGGCGATGTTGGCCGCCACTGCCAGCGCAACGAGCAGCAGCGTCCATAGCAATGCCCTGGCGACACGGCTGTTGAGGAGCCAGCGCGGCCGTAGCCATGCTGCGTTCATGGCGTGCCTCCTGGATGGGAGCGCTGTAACTGGTCGAGGCGATCCGGCACTGGGTCGCCCTCGTAGATACCACGCGAGCCTGACGCGCGCGTGCCATGGCGCTGAATGATCGTCATCGGCGAGTTGTTTGCCAGCTCGCGCCTGATCTCCAGTTCGGTTTTGAGGTTAAGGATCTCGCGGTCGAGCGTGTCGCTTTCATGATTGACCGCTTCGACGGCCAACTGGTTAGCCGCAACGTTGGGTTCTTTCTTGCCGGTCAATAGTGTGCGCTGCAGCAGCAGAGCTTTCTCCAGTACGGAGGACAACGCGACCTCCGAGGCCAGACGTCTGGCCAGGATGTCCTGGTCGGGTTCATCGCGCAGCGCTTCGATAACACCGCGGGTGATCGGCAGCGACGTGCTACCGGCCTCGCGCAGATGCTCGTTGGTCGTGTTGCGGGCGCCGGTGATCAGTTCCTGAAGGCGCTGCAGCTTGGTCTCGTACTCCTCCTGAATCAGCGGCGTCAACCCGACGCCTGGCACGGTTTGGGTCTTGGTGCAGGTCTCGCAGGTGCGCTGCTCCTGTTCGCCGAGCACGCGTGTGGCCCAGTCGGTGGCCGCTTGCGGCGACGACCAGGTCTGACAGGCCAGGCTATTACAGCTCGTCGGGTCGATGGATGTTGGGTCGGTTGCACTGCGGGCATTGACCAGGTTGTAGCCGGCACGCGTTACATCGCCGATCACTTTGATCGACGGCTGGCCGGCACCGCCAGCATTGCCGCCGCCCACCCAAGGCACGCCATCCTTGCCCCGGCTGGTCTCCGCCTGTTCGATGGCCGACACCGCGTCAGTGCTCGCCACCGCCTGGCGCAACGCCATGCCCTCGGCGAGCTGGCTCCAGCTCATCTGTCCGCCTGCCGTGTCGGCCATCTTCTCGGCCATCGCGCGACAGGTCAGTTTGGAACGATCAAAATCGAGCCTGGCCTGAAGAATACCGTTGGTCAACAGGTTGTAGAGGCCGGGGTCTGCCCGCTGAATGATCAGCGCCGGCAACGACGCGACCGCGCTCGTCGCGTTCTGGATCACGCTGCTCATGATGTTCTGAAAGCCATTGGTGAGGCCGTTGAGCTGATTCTGGATTGTGGTGCTGATGTTCATGTCACCGCACATCAGGTTGCTGTTCCAGCCCGCGCCCACACCGAGAGAATGCATGCCGGCCGCGCGGCTCATGGACACCGCGCTGCCGCCACCAATCGAATACATGAGGTCGTCGCCAATCACGCTGCCGCTGTTCTGGAAACCGTCGGGTTGGGCCGATACCAGGTTGCTGACCAGCACCAGCGCGCTGGCCAGAAGGGTTACCTGCCACCGCAACGGCAATTGGAAGAGGGTGACAGGACGCTTCATTGTTTTCCCCTCAGTTGAAGTCTGTACTGCCGAGGAACGTCTGCCCGCGGCGTTCGCAACAGCTGTATGGGCGCCAAAGCGCCCAGGCATAATCACCTTGCTGGGCCTGGGCCAGCGGTTCGCTGTGGGGGAACACCACGCAGCGGTTGGAAAGACGCGGTGTCAACTCCTGCCACTTGCCGGTCGAGGCATTGCTTTCCACCAGCGCGCCGGCCGGCCAGTAACCAGGCTGCGAGTTCGCGAGCAATGGCTGATAGACATGCAATTGCCCCCGCCGGGTGACGATGTCCCCGGCGCGTTGGGCGACCACGGCGCCGGCCTTGTAATCGTCGACCTGATGCAGAAATCCGCCGCGCGGATAGACGGCGCCCCACAGGTTGAACGTGCTGCGTGTGCCGATCTCGCGCTCGCCGGGCGTCAGTGCTTCGGGGTACACCATTTCGGGGATGTTGTAGCGCCACGCGACAGTGTCGAGCGTGCTCAGCAGGTATGGCATGAACGCGGTGCCGGCACCTTTGCAGGCGTAACCTGAGGTGCTGGCAAATTGGCCGAACACATGACCGCCGGGATGGCCGATCACGTCGGCGTTCTTGAACTTCGCCATGTTGCTTTCATTGTCATGGTTCGTCGTGCCGTCGCCGCCTGCCTGGGCCGTCACGTTGGGGGCGCTCATGGCCCGCACTTCGATCCACGGGTTCTCACCGGTGTTGGAGTAATTCGAAACCACGGCATCGGGAATGTAGTGGCGCACCTTGGTGGACGTCCGCACCGAGCAGCCGAACGGCGTACAGAACAGCCAATAGCAGATCCCTACCACTCGGTATTCCAGGCACGATGGGGACAAAGTGGAAGACACGATGGTCGCGGTGTTGAGCGCGAACGATGACGATGCGGTCGTCAATAAAATGGTGGCGATGCCGGTACGCCGGAGGCGGGCACACTTCATGGTTGAGTCCTCCGGTAGGCCTCGATGCGTGCGATCGCCTTGGCGACGCCCGGCTCGCCATAAACTACGTAGCGTTGATCCACGACGATGGCGGGGAGGAAGGTAATGCCCAGGCTCCAGGCATCGGTCACGTCCTGGTAGGTCCTGGCCAGACGCTGCTCCAGCGCGGGGCCGCCGTGCTTGAGGCGCTGCTGTATCAAGAGTGACGCTTGCTGGACGTCACGTGGAAGATCGGTCGACAGTTCGGCTTCAATACGCGCGGGTGCATCCAGCTCGATCAGTCGGTCAGGTGTACCTTGCACGGGATGTTGGCGGTCGGTGATGACCCAGATATCCATTGCACTGGCCGCAGAGGCACACAGCGCAATGGCCAAGGCCAGGCACCTGATCGGGCCGGGGGAAAGAGAACACAACATGGCGCAGCATCCGGTGGTTCATGACCTCGGTAGTGCAACGCATCGCGCTTAACGCGACAACAAACAATCGGAAATGGGAGGTGCCCGGTTTCCATGCGCCTATGAATCGCGGTATTTCGTGGACAGCAGATGCCCCATCGAAAGCATCGCTTCCGATGGGGTGTTGGAGCGTCAGCAAGCTGGCGCGAAGAGGATCAGATCAATCCGTGTTCGGCGAACGAATAAGGATCGCCTTTCCCGATGATGAAGTGATCCAGCAGACGGATATCGACCTGTCCCAATATCTCCTTCAATCGCTGGGTCAACATTTCGTCCGCCGTACTGGGTTCAGTGCAGCCGGAAGGGTGGTTGTGGCAGAGCACCAGAGCGGCGGCGTTATGGTCCAGGCAGCGCTTGAGCACCACCCGTGGATAGACGCTGGCGCTGTCGATAGTGCCTTGGAACAAAGGCTCGTAGGCCAACACCTGATGCTTCGAATCGAGGAACACGGCGCCAAAGACTTCATGCGGCTGTGCTGCGATTTTCAGCTGCAGGAAATTGCGCACATCCTCCGGGCTTTGCAGCGAGGGGCCACGAGTGAACACTCGCTGCTCAAGGATGACCAACGCCTGTTCGATGATTTGGTCGTCGTCCGGTGTGCCGACGGGATTGAGTGACGCATTACCACTGATCATGGCGAGGGATGTGGACATGGGAACCTCCTTTAGGAATTGGAGGCAGCCGTCCCTGGAGGGCGGACCCTCCGGAGACAGTGACGATAGGCATCCGCCACCGCTTGCGCAGATGACCGTTCGCTCGGGGGATGCGTGGCGAACTGGCGTGCAGTCAACGCGGTCGAAACCGCGCCATAGCCTTGAAGACCGCGGGCTATCTGGGCATGTCGCCGACGACGTCGGCAGGCATTTGGTGATGAAGTTGTGCTGCGTTTGGCGCTGCACCGTTGGACACCAATAGGTCCAAGGCTGACAGCAACGCGTCGCCTTCGGCCGGGCCGGCCAGGGTCAGTGACTGGCCGCTGTAGTGGTCGATCAGACGCAGGGTCGGGGTGGCGCTCACGCCGCCATGGCGTGCTTCGTTGGCCTGCCGCTGGATGATGGTGTCGGGCCGCTCACTGGCGAGGCAGGCTTGCACGGTGGGGTCCTGGCCGGGGTACTCGGTGTCGGGCGGCAGGCCCTGGCCATCGCTGCGGGTGTGCTGGTAGATCCAGGTGATGGCTTGCCAGAATGCATCATGGCCGTGGGACTCGCCGATGCATTCGGCCAGACGCGCCTGTCGAGTCGCTGCCGGCTCGTGCATGGCTAGCGGCAGGTGGTGCCATTGCAGATTCACCTCCGGGTGCTGGTCGATCCAATGCCGCAGGATGGGATCATAGGCCTTGCAGTAGGGGCATTCGAGGTCGGCGTATTCGACAATGGTGAAGCGCGCATTCATGCGTCCATAGCGCCAAGGTGGGCCGGCCGGGTGCTGGGCAGCGGTGGCGTGCGACGTGTGGGTTGACTCATGCGACTCGTCGGCCCAAAGCCAGAGGGCGAGCAGGCCAGCAATCACGCACCCCAGCAGCCAGACGCCGCACGGCCACCGACGGTAGAGGAGAAAAGTGGGCGAAGGCATGGCGGAATCCTCGACGTCAATCAAACAGGTCGTAGCGCAGCGGCTCGATGCCCCGCGCCCGGTCGATCTGGTCGGCAACGCGTAGCGCGGCTTCCAGTTCACTGATGCCGTGCTGCTGCATCAACTGAAAACGTTCGGCTTTCTCTTCGGGTTCCGTCATTGCCAGCGCCAGGTACAGGCTGGGCGGTACCGCACGGAACAGCAACTCCATTGATTTTGACAAAATCACCCCCTCCGTGAATTTTCCGGCTTCCTTGCGTGCGGACAGCATCAGGGCCTTCTGCGAGGCGTTCAGTTCACGAAACCGGGCAATCTTCTCCACCTCGTCGGGTGGCATGCTCAGACAAATCCACCACTCGATCATGTTGAGCATGGGCTCGGCGGCTTTCGGCAGGTCGTCCAGGTTCTGCGTTGCCAGCCAGTACCAGGCGCCCAGTTTGCGCCACATCTTGGTGATCTTGACCACATAGGGCGCGAGCAGCGGGTTCTTGGTGATGATGTGGCCTTCATCGGTGACATTGATGATCGGGCGGCCGAGGAACTGGTCGCGCTCGGCGATGTTGTTGACGGTGTTGATCAGCGAAATGTAGGCAATCGACAGCTGCGCGTTGTAGCCCTCGCGCGCGAACGTGGCCAGGTCGACAACCGTGATATCGGCCTCCGGCCAAGGCGTACCCGGCCTGTCGAACATCTCGCCATCGACGCCCTGGCAAAACATGTCCATCGCATCGGCCATTTCCAGCAGACGAGTACGACGTGTCTCGGGTAACGTCGAATCGCAACCGCGTTCGCGCAGCGCATTGCGTATATCACGGGTCAGTACCGTGCGTTTTTCTATCACGCAGCGATGGGCGGCCTCGAGGATGCACTGACGGATCAGGCTGCGATCGGCGCGGGTCATCCTTGCTTCCTCTTTGTCCTCCCCGCCGGTGATCATCAATCGTGCGGTGATCTCCAGTTCACCCAGCACATCACGTTGCTCGTCACCACTGGCATCGCCCTCGGCGGATTCTTCATCGAGCGCGTCGGCATCGAGTGTCTGGACCTGGCTGGGCGTGTCGACCAGGCGCCAGGCGTCGGCGAAGGGCGCAAGGCTCACGCCTGCACCGGGCGAAAGCCTGACGCGATGCACCGTCAGCCCCAGGCGCGCGGCGAACTCACCGTAGAGGCCAAAGCTGTTACCGGCTTCCACGATGAACAGCCGTGGCCGGTAGATGGCGGTGATCTGGTTGAGGATGTTGTTGAGCGTGGCCGACTTGCCTGAACCGGTGGGGCCGAACAGGAACAGGTGTGCATTCATCTGGCGGTCGAGTCGGTTCAACGGATCAAAGGTGATGGTGCCGCCGCCACGGTTGAAGAAGGTGATCCCGGGGCGGCCGGTGCCGGCACTGCGCCCCCAAGTCGGTGCCAGGTTGGCTACATGCTGCGCGAACATGAGCTGCGTGTACCACTGACGCTTGTCTTTGCCCGGGTCATAGACACAGGGCAACCAGCGCAGGTAGCTGTTGAGCGGCGCGACTTCATCCTCTTCGCGTACCGGTTGCAGCCCCGCGTTGAGCAGGACGTTGCCCAGTTGCAGACCGCGGGTATCGAGGTCTGTCATGTCCTGACCCCGCAGGTAGAACGCCAGCGAGGCGCGATACAGCTTGTGTGCACTTCCAATCAGCCCGCGCGCCTGCTGGACGTCCTTCAATGCCTGTTCCGAGGCCAGGGTTTCACCAACTGCCTTTTTCGCCAGGTGATTCAGGTGCGCCTCAAGAATGTCCTGCGGCGTGACGACCATCGTCAGGCACATCACCGTGTCTTCGGGCATCTGATCCATCAGGGCATTGATCGCATCACCGCCCTTGGGGGTTTCACCGGTGATGTGCCCGGTGTTGGGCGGCGTGCGCAACCGGTCGACAACAACGGTTCGGTGGGGCAGGTCGTCGAAGTACCACAGGCCGTTTTCGACGTCAGAGCGGGGCTGGCCGAAAAACAGGCGCTGCGCGAAATCCGTACCACTGGCCAGTTCCAGCTCGCCGGGTTCGGACTCCGTCGGATAGGACGTGAGGCGGTAGAAGCGTTCGCGGTCTTCTAACGTGGGGCCGAGCATTGTCGGCCGAGGGTTGAACCAGAGCACCAGCCAGGCATGAATATCTGCCCCCTGCAGGCGACGGGCGCGTATGCCCGCATTGGACAGGCCGCCGAGCAGCCGGTCGCAAATGACATTCAATGCCTGCTCGGGGGATTGCCCGCGTCGGGCGGGCGTACTCCCAGCACGCCGATACACCACCAGGCGGACGCGGCGCGTTTGGCCGCGCCAAGGTAACTTGGTGACTGTGCGGTCCTCGAACAGGCCACCCTGTTTGGCAACGGCCCGCAGATGGTGACCGAAAAAGCGCAGGTAGAACTCGCTGAAGGCGCTGCCCTGTGCCCGTGGCTGGAGATAACTGCGCAGGGAGGTAAGGTACGGGTTCCAGTCGGTCTCGTCCTGAGCGTAGAGCTGCATCACCCAGGGCGAGTCATCCAGTTCATCGAAACTGTCCTGTAGTGCGTTTTCCAGGGCGTCGCGCGCCTGCGCAAGCCAGGCCGCCTCACGGCCCTCCGTACCGACGGGCATCAATTCAAAAAATGCCGCGACGGAGACGCCGTCTTCGAGCAGCATGCATTTTGAATCGGGCAGGTATTCGACCCAGGGCAACAGATCAGCGAATGAGGGCGCGACGTCATAAAGCGCCTGCTCGTCGGCCTGTGTTGCAGGACGCCGCCGCGCTGCACCGGGCTTGCCCGGCGCCGAAATACCGTGCGCCTGCAGTTCGGCAACATAGCGCTCCCAGGCATCCGGTGTTGGCCTGTCTGCCTGAGCCGCCTCAGGTACGCGGGAGAATGGCCAGCGCATCAGTAATCCTCAACCCGCTCACCGGGCATGGCGTACTGGACTCGTTGGTACAGGGGAAATACGGTCGTGTACCCGGGAACGGGAGCGGGATCAGTGCCTGCCAGATGGGGGAAGACGTACATCACAAGGTCCGGATTGGGCAGGCGGTGGAACTGCCGGTAGATCTCGTTCTGTGCGGTACGGGTATAGCTTGCGTTGACAGTCGGCGCCGCGTTCACATCATCTTGCGTGAGTGACCGGCGCAGCGACTGCCGGGCGTCCAGCAACTGCTGGGCACTCTGCCCGCCACGCGCGGCACCGCCGGTCTCCTCGTTCCAGATATCGAGCATGGTGTTGCCGTCATGCGGCAGCATCTTTTCCTTGCTGGTCGAGCAGCCGGCCAAGGCCACGGCCACCATGAGGACCGTCAGGCCGTTAATCCAGATCCTGCGCATGGGGAGCGCCTCCTAAACGGTGATCGACGCGACGACCTTTGGGGGCGTAGTCGATGCTGAGGGGGTGTTCGAGATGGACGGCGACCTGGGCGCCGGGCTTGACGTAGACGGCTGCGAAGGCCTGCCCGTAGAGCTTGTTCACCCACTGCGACATGTCCTGCACACCGCCCGCGAGGATGCGGCCCACCGCTTCGTTGCCGGTAATACCGACGGTGCCCATCGAACCGTTGTTGTTGGCCACCACGGCGACGCTGTCATTGTCCGATTTGATCAGCGATGCGGCCCCGGCACCCGCCGCCGTAATCAGCGCCTGACTGCCGAGGTACTGCTGGGCGTTGCTGCGGCGTTCACCTGAAACGCACGGGATGCCATAGGGATCGCTGATCCAGCCCAGGCCCTCCTGGGTAGCGTTGCTGCCCCTGTTGTCCTGCTGCTGGTTGCCACCGCGCTCGCCCTCTTCGGGCACGGTGCGGATGGTGCCGTCATGGAACACGAACGTCACACTGCGGATCTGGCCGCGCACGCAGGACAGCGTCCAGTCGCCTGATGCGGTACCGCTGACCACCGCGCCGGACACCTCGGGGAGGTCGATGCCGTTGGCGGTGAGGTTGTCGGGACCAATGAGGACCTTGAACGGGTAGGGGTCATTCACCGTACCGTCCACCGGCACACGCCCGATCAACGCAGTCATCGCAATCGAGCCCATCAGCGTCGCGTTGGTTGGTACGGTGTAAACCGGCGTCGCGGTGGATACACCCGCCGCCTTGCTGCCAGCTTCCACGACGGTCTCCCGGGTCGCTTCCAGCGTCTTCTGCGCGGGCCCGAAACGGGTGGGGAAGCTGAAGCTGTCGCGCTTGCCAGAGGCGCTACTTTTGCCATCGCGCCTGGCATCGTCCGGTTCAATCCAGTGAATACCGTCACTGCCGAGTCCATCGCCGTCCCCGGGTTTCAGGCCCAGACCGATGGGAAGGTCGGCATCGCCACGCTGACTGGACAGCCCTTCGATTTGGCGCTGCAGGTCTTGCAGCAAGCCCTGAGCTTGCTGCCGCTCGCCGGAGACCTGCTCACGGTCGTTGCGCAACTGGTTGCGTTCAGTCTCCAGCGCACTTTGGATGCGCCGGTCAATTGAGCCTTCACGCTGACGCAACCGCTCGTTTTCAGACTTCTGCGTTTTGTTGTCCGCCATCGCACCCTGCAATTCGGTACGCAGTTGTTTGACCTGACCTACCAGCGTCGCCACGGTGTCGCGAGGCGTATCGCCTTCGATACCCAATGCCTTTGCCTCTTGCGGCGTCAGCCGGGGAGTGCCGTCATGGGCGGCTTGGTCGTTACCGCCAGAAAGCAGCTTGATCCCGACGAACACCAGCAAGAGCGCCATGGGCACCATCAGCCACTTCAGCAGGCCATTACCTTTCATGACGCGCTCCGTCCTTCGGGGTTGGCGTTGAGGGGGACGGCAGGTTCAGCACCGCATTGATCGGGCTGACTGCCGGCAACAGAGATTCGGCCAGGCCATGCCCTCGGGTCACCAGGTAAACCACCGAGGTGTCTTCCGGGGTACCGACAGGGCCCAGGGCTGAATGCTGAAACGTTGCGGTCGTGAAATCACCCTGCAGTTCGCGCGGATCCAGGGCGAGCCGGCGGGTCGACCTGTTGGCCAGCCTGACGGCGGTCACCCACAGATCATCCAGCCGCCAGGCGACGATGGCTCTGGCCTGAACGGGCAGGGTGGGCAGCAGCGCGTCTAGGGGCAGATGGCGGCGCAGGTTCACGCGCGTCACACCAGGAACGGATTCGAC